>JAZOSI010000052.1:0-9094 GCA_045657065.1 Congzhengia sp.
TAGCGCGTGATGCATCAAAAATATGTTTTTGATAAAAGAAGGCACTCCGTAAGGAGTGCCTTTTAATTTATATTTTTGATTATTGACATTCTTCACCTCTCGTCGTACCCTCGTACGACTTCGGATTCAGACTGTCAATTCTGCATCTAATTTCCCTCAACCTTAAATTTTGTAATAATCTTCATTTTTCAGAATATACTAAAACAAACGGAGGAGATAATTATGGAATTTACGGTAGGACAAGTGATAAAAATAGAAAAACTCACAGACCGCTATAAAAAGGCAAAAGAAAAGCGCGAAAGTATGAAAAAACATCAGCAAATCGCTCACGATTTTGACAATGCATTAAAAGAATACGAGCTTTTGAAAAAATGCTTTGACCACACTTCCGACAAAGATTTGCTGGAGGCAACTATTTTTCGCCTGAAAGCCGCTGAAATTTCTTTAAATTATCAGATAAAATCCGCAAAAAACACATTATAAGGAGACAGCTATGGATGTGCCAATTTTAATTGCAGGCGGAATTGTTTTCGTCGCTATGTTCGTTCTTCTGAATGTATTGTTTCGTCCTGTAAGGGCAATTTTTGCCCTTATTTTGAACACAATTTTAGGTTGGGCGGGGCTTTACATATTTAATTTTCTCATTTCCCCTTTAGGACTTGCCATCGGCATAAATTTAGTCAGTGCAACCACCGTGGGAGTCCTTGGAATTCCGGGGTTAATTCTTCTGATTGTTTTAAAATTTATATATAAATAGAAAAAGAGACGCACAGATGTTGATAGTGCGTCTCTTTCCCCTTTTTGGTATATTGTTGGTCGCAAGTCAGAGCTACCATAAATTAAAAAAGTGCGTAGCAGAAGCTACGCACTAAAAACGCATTGCTCCTGATGCGACTCAGTTATAACACTCAAAGAAAATGTGTATAAATAGAGCATGCATTTTTATCAATATAGATAAAAATACACATTCTTCTTCAAATGTTATTCAACTAAGTCGCAAGTACATTATATCATAGAAAAATACGAAATGCAATGCTTTTTTGATATTGCTATAATCAATGTTCAAGACAGCCTTGGTACTAATACTTTTGTCTGGTCACTTCGTGGGACCTACTTTTCTTGAGAAAAGTAGGCAAAAGCGCAGGGGCGCCGATGCCCCTGCAACCCCCGGCCGGGGACACCCCGGACCCCACGCCTGCAATTTACTCAGTGCGCTATTTTCACACACCTAAGGCGACGAGAATTTGGATGCAGAATCGACAGTCTGAACCCGCAGGGGTTACCCGAAGCTGTACATAGGTACAGCGAGTGGTGAAGAATGTCGATAATCAAAAATATAAATTTAAAGGCACTCCTTTCGGAGTGCCTTCATTAACAAAAATCTTATTTTTGATGGTCTGCGCCAAATTCATAAGCCTCTTTATTTGCGACCTGTTGATCCGAATCCTCCTGCACCGCGTTCGGTGTCATCAAGGGTTTCAACTTCCATAAAATCCGCCGCAATATAAGGAGCAATCACAAGCTGTGCTACTCTCTCACCAGGTTCGATAGTCTGCGGATTGTTTGAGTAATTGTGAAGCGCTACCATAATTTCGCCACGGTAGTCGCTGTCGATTACGCCAACGCAGTTTGCAGGAGCAAGACCACGCTTGCAGGCAAGACCGCTTCTTGCGTAGATAAGACCTACTAATCCGTTGGGAATTTCGGTTGCTATACCTGTGTGAACAAAATATGTTTCACCGGGCGCGATTGTTATATTTTCATCTAAAAGCGCATGCAAATCTGCACCGGCCGCAAAGGGAGTTCCATATACCGGCGCAGATGCGCTTTTATCTAATTTTGTGAATTTTACTGTGGTTTTGTTCATTTTATAGGTCCTTCCACCAAATAATTTCGTCTCCGGCTAAAGTGTTCTTCACGTCAATGATTCTCTGATTACTGCTTCCGCGGAAACGGAGGCGCAAATCCTTGAGTTCAGTTTTAAACTCGCCATCAACTAAAATATCAATATATGAGAGCATCTCATCGGTGACTTCGCATCTTGCACGGCTTTCCTGCAAAAGCTCGTCATCTAAAAGATACCCTGTGTAGCACCATACGGTTTTCTGGGGGTAGGTTTCTTTGATTCTTTTGAGTAAACCTACCAAAACTCGCTGGTTAGACACTTCAAAGGGCTCTCCGCCCAAGAGCGAAAAGCCTTTGATATAACTTGGTTCCAAAAGTTTTATAATCTGGTCTTCCTGTTCTTTGGTGAATTGTTCGCCAAAGTTAAAATCCCAGGTTTCTTTATTGAAGCAATCTTTGCAATGGTGGGTGCATCCGCTTACAAAAAGCGAAACCCTTACACCCGGACCGTTTGCAACATCGCAATTTTTAATTGCTGAATAGTTCATGATTTTTTCCCTTATAAGTGCAGTACTCTTGCTTTGATTTCCTTGGTTTTACCTACATTCCAGAAGTTTTCGCCAAGGTATCCGCAGGTTCTTCTTGTTACATTCATTTTTGCGTGGTCTTTGTTTCCGCAAGCGGGACATTCCCACTCATTGTTTTCATTTATAACGATTTCGCCGTCATAACCGCAAACGTGACAGTAGTCTGATTTTGTATTGAATTCAGCGTACTGGATGTTGTCGTAGATGAACTTAACAACATCTTCGATACCTTCCAAGTTGTGGCGCATATTGGGAATTTCAACGTATGAAATAGCACCGCCTGAAGAAATCTTCTGGAACTGGCTTTCAAATTCAAATTTCTTGAACGCGTCGATATCTTCACGAACATCAACATGGTATGAGTTTGTATAATAACCTTTATCTGTGATGTCTTTGATGCTACCGAATTTTGATTTGTCGATGCGTGCAAATCTGTAACAGAGAGATTCAGCAGGTGTGCCGTAAAGAGCAAAACCGATGTTGGTTTCTTCTTTCCATCTGTCTGTTGTAGCGCGCAGGTGTTCCATTACGCGAAGTGCAAATTCTGCACCTTCTTCTGTTGTATGTGATACGCCTTTCATTGCCATTGTAACTTCATAAAGGCCGATATAACCAAGTGAAATTGAAGAATAACCGCCAAATAACAAGTGGTCGATTGTCTCTCCCTTAGCAAGTCTTGTGATAGCACCATACTGCCAATGAACAGGGCTTACATCTGATTTTGTGCCAAGGAGTGCACGATGACGGCACATTAAAGCTTCAAAACAAAGTTCAAGTCTTAAATCGAGTTCCTTCCAGAATACATCTTCGTTACCGCGTGCAACAATACCAATCTGGGGAAGGTTGATAGATACAACGCCCTGATTGAAACGGCCTTCGAATTTGTAGTTGCCGTTTTCGTCTTTCCAGGGGGATAAGAAGCTTCTGCAACCCATGGGTGAGAATACATTGCCTTCGTAGTTTTCGCGCATTTTCTTTGCTGAAATGTAGTCGGGGTACATTCTCTTTGCTGAACATTCAACAGCGAGCTTTGTAATGTGGTCATATTCGCCACCCTGCAAGCAGTTGTGCTCATCTAAAACATAAACGAGTTTCGGGAATGCAGGTGTGATATATACGCCTGCTTCGTTTTTGATACCCTGAAGACGCTGACGGAGAATTTCTTCTACGATCAATGCATTTTCTTCAACGAATTCGTCGTTTTTATCAATATTTAAGAATAATGTTACGAAAGGCGACTGACCGTTTGTGGTCATAAGTGTATTTATCTGGTACTGGATTGTCTGAACGCCTGCACGGAGCTCGTCCTTCATGCGTTCACGAGCCAGTGTCTCTACGATTTCAGGAGCAATGCTGCCATCTGACTGTTTTTCGATGTTCTTTTTGAATTTTTCGTAGCTCTTGCGCAGATACTTACCTAAATGACGGATGTCAACAGACTGACCGCCGTACTGGCTTGATGCTACCGATGCTATAATCTGTGTAAGGATTGTACAAGCAACCTGGAAGCTCTTGGGAGGCTCGATGAGTTTGCCGTTCATAACGGTACCCTTGTCAAGCATATCTCCGATATTGATAAGACAGCAGTTGAAGATGGGCTGAATGAAATAGTCTGCATCGTGGAAATGCAATACGCCGTCTTCGTGTGCCTGTGAGATTTTTTCAGGAAGAAGAATTCTCTTTGTTAAGTCTTTTGATACTTCGCCTGCAATTAAGTCACGTTGAGTTGCCGCAGCGATAGCGTTTTTGTTGGAGTTTTCTTCCATAACATCTTTGTTGGCATTCTTAATAAGACTCAGGATTGATTCGTCTGTTGTGTTTGATTTACGAACCAATGCACGAGTGTATCTGTATACGATATAGATTTTGGCCAAAACAAACTTATTGAGCTCCATAAGTTTCTGCTCGATGATATCCTGAATGTCTTCAACCAGGATTCTCTGAACTTTTCTCTGCTCTATGTAATCCAAAATCATTTCGATTTCTTCGCGAGAAATTCTTTCAGATTCTGAAACCTCATTATTAGCCTTTTCGATAGCTATTTCTATCTTATTTCTGTCGTATTCTACGGTTGTGCCGTCTCTTTTAATTACCAACATTTCTCTATCGCTCCTTTGTTTTCTTTAAAGCATTTTCTATTATACAACAAATGTTTTGAAAAAAAAGTTGCATTTGCAACAAATTTTTGATATAATACTAAATATAGGCAAGCTTGAAATATTTAAACACAAGATAAAGGGGTAACAGAAAATGCAAAATTCGGCTTTATTTCGCGGTTTAACCGATTCTGAGTGTCAGAAAATGTTGAAAAATCTGGGTGCAAAACTTAAAAATTGTAACACAAATGAAACAATAATGTCATATAACGAAACCCCCGATTACATATATGTTGTGTTATCAGGCTCAGCTGAGCTTGCAAGCTATGATTACGACGGAAATAAGTCGATTTTGGAGCGCTATTCACAGGATTCTGTATTCGGGGAGAAGTTTTTTTATTCTCTTTCTACCGATGAACTTATGGTGTCTGCCACATCGGAGTGCAGTGTTCTTTACTTTAAATACACTCCCGTGATATTTGAAAATGTGTCTAAATACCACGCAAGATTTTTAGATAATCTGTTTTCTATGGTAGCAAAAAAATCATATCAGCAGTCACAACATATAGATGTTTTGTCAAAGAGAACCATACGGGAAAAGCTCACATCCTATTTTGAAATACAGGCGCAGGAAAACCTCTCATTTTCATTCTCTCTTCCAATGTCATTGTCAGCTCTCGCCGATTACTTAAGCGTAGACAGAAGCGCAATGCAAAGAGAATTGAAGCGGTTAAATGACGAAGGGCTTATCATATCAAAGGGTAAAAAGATTACAGTAATAAGGAAATAAAAAAGCACTCCGTAAGGAGTGCTTTTTATCATCAATACCACAGAAAAATAAATATTGTCTTTTAAGAAACAATATGATATAATGTGAATGCGAAACATTTTGAATAACTAACGAGATAATAAGCAACGCTATTGTTAAAAGCGTTGCTTCGACTCCCTATGCTTATTGTCTTGTTGTTATAGGATGTTTCGCGACTTTGTCGGAGCGTACGTTTTATGGTGTATAGCTTCGGCTATACACCTTTTTTATTTATGGAGGCAACTATGCGTTACATTTTAAAAAGAATAATATGGTTTATTATGGATATTCCAATGCACCTTACATATAGATTTCGTAGCGAAATCATACCTCCAATCCCATACCACCAAGAAAATTGGTTGATACAAAAATTAAACCCTGTCATTTACAATGAAAATCTTTCTGATTCGGAAAAATTTCTTATTATGAAGGATATTATAGAAAATTTTAATCCTATAGAATATTAAAAGCACTCCGTAAGGAGTGCTTTTATTATTATGACAAGTCTTCTACATATAATACTCTCTCTTTGCTCTCTTCTGCAACAGGTACAGGAGCGGCATCACGAGTTTCGAAGAATTTCTTTGCAACCTGTGGGAAGAGAGCGTAGCTTAATACGTCTTCTTCTGACTTTGCAAAGTCTTTTGTTTCTTCTCTGTACTTTTCGAGTTCAGGCTCAATCAAGTCAGCAGGACGGCATTCGATAACTGTATCGTCGCCGATTGCTTTCTTTCTTACTTCTTCGTTTACGGGAGCAGGTAATCTTCCGTATTCACCTTTAAGTAAGCCTTTTGACTCTTTTGTTACCATCTTGTATCTTTCGCCGGCAAGTACATTTAACACTGCCTGTGAACCTACAATCTGTGATGTAGGTGTAACAAGGGGAGGATAACCAAAGTCTTCACGAACTCTCGGAACTTCAGCCAATACTTCGTAGTATTTGTCTTCTGCATTTGCCTGCTTGAGCTGTGAAATAAGGTTTGAAAGCATACCGCCGGGAACCTGATATAAAAGTGTATTTGTATCAACATTTAACACCTTGGGGTCAAGGTCGCCGCTTTCTTTAAGACGAGCTGCAACGCCACGGAAGTGAACTGCAACTTCAGAAAGTTTTTCAAGATCTAAACCTGTATCGCGTTCTGTACCCTTTAACGTTGCAACCAAGCTTTCTGTTGTGGGCTGGCTGGTACCGTTTGACAAAGGTGACAACGCACAGTCAACAATATCAACGCCTGCCTGTGACGCGAGTAAGTATGTCATATCACCTGTACCTGTTGTGTTGTGGGTATGGAGGTGAATCGGAACGCTTACATTTTCTTTGAGCTTCTTAACAAGGTTATATGCATCGTAAGGTAAGAGCAGGTTTGCCATATCTTTGATACAGATAACATCTGCGCCCATTTTTTCAAGCTCCAATGCCATACGGACGAAATAGTCTTCGTTGTGAACGGGGCTGATTGTGTAAGAGAGCGCCGCTTCTGCAATACCGCCGTATTCTTTTACGAATTTGATTGCGGTTTCCATATTTCTTGTGTCATTAAGCGCGTCGAAAATACGAACAACATCAATACCGTTTTCGATAGACTTCTTACAAAATGCCGCAACAACATCATCAGCATAGTGCTTATAACCCAAAATGTTCTGTCCGCGGAAGAGCATCTGAAGTTTTGTTTTGGGCATAGCAGCCTTTAATGTGCGGAGTCTTTCCCAGGGGTCTTCATTTAAAAATCTCATACATGAGTCAAATGTAGCACCGCCCCAGCATTCCAAAGACCAGTAGCCGATTTCATCGAGCGCACGACACGCGGGAATCATTTCTTCTGTTTTCATTCTTGTAGCCGCCTGAGACTGATGGGCGTCACGAAGAATGGTATCTGTAATATATAATTTGCTCATAGTGTTCTCCTTTAATTACGCACCAAAGAGTGCAAGTAAAACGCCTGCCGCAATCGCAGAACCGATAACACCTGCCACATTGGGGCCCATAGCGTGCATAAGAAGGAAGTTTTTGGGGTTTTCCTTCTGACCAACTGTCTGTGATACACGAGCCGCCATAGGAACGGCAGATACACCGGCAGAACCGATTAACGGGTTAATCTTATTCTTCAAGAACAGGTTCATAAATTTAGCGAGTAATACACCGCCTGCTGTACCCATACCAAATGCTACTACACCCATTGCGATAATGAGGAGTGTAAGGGGGTTTAAGAATGTGTTTGCTGTTGCTGTTGCACCAACAGAAATTCCTAAGAAAATTGTAACAATATTCATAAGCTCATTCTGAACTGTCTTTGAAAGTCTTTCGCAAACGCCTGATTCTGTAAGTAAGTTACCGAGCATAAGGCATCCAACAAGAGGTGCTGCTGACGGTACTAACCATGCAACGAAAATTGTAACAACGATGGGGAAAATGATTTTTTCTGTTTTTGAAACCTGGCGGAGTGCCTTCATTTCAATCTGTCTTTCCTTCTTTGTTGTAAGCGCTTTCATAATGGGCGGCTGAATAACAGGCACCAATGCCATATATGAGTACGCCGCAACGGCGATAGGTCCTAAGAAGTTAGGAGCAAGCTTTGATGTAACAAAGATTGCTGTGGGGCCGTCTGCACCACCGATGATACCAACTGATGCTGCAAGCTTGTCAAGGGGTGTTCCTGCCAAAAAGTTCTGTACACCTTCATTACCTAAAACCAAGGGGAAGAGTTCTCTTACGCCTAAAAATGTAACGAAGATACCAAGCTGTGCTGCGGCACCAAGTAACAAGCTCTTGGGGTTTGCAATCAAAGGACCGAAGTCTGTCATTGCACCAACGCCAACGAAAATCAAACAAGGGTAAATACCTAATTTTACACCTAAGTACAAAATATCCACAAGACCGGGTGTACCTTCTGCAAACATTTCCCAATGAACGTGACCGCCGGCAAAATATTCTTCATGATAAACCCCTGCGCCTACAAGGTTTGTAAGCAACATACCAAATGCGATAGGTAATAACAAAAGGGGTTCGAATTTTTTAACGATAGCAAGATACAGGAGAACGCATGCGATAGCAATCATCAAGAGAGAATCCCAATGACCCTGCGCAATCTGGTAAAATCCTGTCTGCTGTACAAAATTTAAAACTGCATCCATAGTAATATCTCCTGATTATTAGTTGATTGAACAAAGAACGTCGCCTGACTGAACTGCTGCGCCTTTTGTAACGTTTACTGCTGCAACTGTACCATCGCAGGGAGCCATGATTTCGTTTTCCATTTTCATTGCTTCTAAAACCATTAAAACATCGCCTGCGGAAACTTTCTGACCTGCTGCAACTTTTACATCTAAAATTGTGCCGGGCATGGGGCTTGTAACTGTTTCTCCACCAGCGGGTGCTGCAGGTGCTGCTACAGGAGCTGCTGCAGGTGCAGGAGCTGTCGCGGGAGCAGAAGCTGCCTGTGCTCCGTCGATGAGTTCGATTTCTACCATGTACTGTGTTCCGTTTACATTTACTTTATATGTTTTCATTGTTTTCTTTCCTTTCAAATGTTAATTATATTTTTTTGATTGACTTGATGCGGATTCCGGTAACATCTGTACCTAATTCTTCTGCAATCGCTGCCGCTACTGCTGCTGCAAATTCGCCTTTGTTTGGAATCGGCGCCTGTGCAGGGGAAACTGCAGGGGAAGCTGCTACTGCTTTTTCTTGTTTGGTAAAAGCTTTAACGATTGCGCTCATAATATAGCAAATCAAAATCAATGCTATAAGTCCAACGAAA
>JAZOSI010000053.1:0-8512 GCA_045657065.1 Congzhengia sp.
CTTGCACATCCGCAACACTTCTGCATTGCCTTTTTCCATCGCAAAGCTTACTCTTGCACGACGCAACATCTCTAAGTCATTGAGATTATCGCCAAATGCTGCAGTCTGTGAAGCAGAGCAGTTGAAATGTTTTTGCAAGTATTCAGTTGCAACACCTTTATTGGTGTTGGCTTTTATATATTCAGTCCAATCTGGATCGTTATATACCTTATTTAATATACCGGCTTTTACACCGAGGTTATCCAACTTGATTTTTGCCCTTTCGGAAAGCCCCCAAAAAGCAACTTTGAAAATATTTCCCGGTATTGTAAGTATGTTTTCTGAAGTAATTTTCTGTCCGGGAAGATTATCATCTGTATCAGAAATATAATAGGTATAATCTTTTGCGTAAATTGCCATGGCTTTGTAGTCGTTTTTATATGTTTTCGACATACATTTCACTATTGATTTATCAAGCGGAGAAGAGTAAAGTATATTATCACACTTTACGACCGACGCACCATCATTACAAACGAAAATAACATCGTTTTTTACAGGTGCTAAAAGCTTCTTTAAATCAGGGTAACTTCTGCCACTTGCGATGCAAACATATAGATTAGAAGAAACTGCCTTCCTTATTGAAGAAAATACTTCTTCAGAAAGTTTTTCTTTACCTCGGGGCAGGAGAGTGCCATCAACATCACAAAAAATCATACGAATTTTTGTACTTTCCATACCAAACCTCCCCAAAGATACACCTTTTACATCTATACAATATATATGATAATGCATTTTTACAGGTTTGTCAATACTAAACACAGAAAAAATAAAGAAAAAACAAGAAAGAAATTCAAAACAAAGAAAAACAAAAGGCAATATTTTACAGCAAAAAGTAATATTGACTAATTTTCTAGATATAGCACTTGTATTTTTTGGTAATTATTACATTTTCTCCGTAACATCTTTGCAAAGATACAGAAACACAACATGTTGTAAAAATCCAGTCGTACACTATATTTAGATAAAAAGAGAGAGGTTTTTGTGAAGCGAAATTATATTTTTAAAAAAAATGTCAAAAAAACTGTTGACATTTATAAAAAAAACTGCTATAATCTCATTTGTTGACTGGGTGTGGCGCAGTTGGTAGCGTGCTTGAATGGGGTTCAAGAGGCCGGAGGTTCAAGTCCTCTCACTCAGACCAAAAAACGGAGTACCGAAATGGTACTCCGTTTTAATTTTTATTCCACACAAATATTATCTTTTATTCGTTCAAACATTTTAAGACCTATGCCTTTTACATTCATTATGTCTTCTATTCTTGCGAAGGGTTTAGTCTCACGATATTCTATTATCGCTTCTGCTTTTGATGTGCCGATGTTATCAAGAAGCATAAGCTCTTCCTTTGGTGCTGTATTTATATTTACTGATATAATAACTTCGCTACTTTCTTCTGTATATGTATCGGCTTTCATAATTGTTGAATTATTTTTATTTTCTAAACCCAACAATAAAACACCTGACAGTGTAATTGCGCTTATACATATAGCAGATATTATAATAACGGTTTTCTTTGAAATATTGTCTTCGTGCATAATATTCTCCCGAAAAAATATATTTTTGTCTTGACATGGTATAAAAATTGTGATATACTCACTTTCGTTGGAAAATTAAACATTTAGGGGTATAGTTCAGCTGGTAGAGCAGCGGTCTCCAAAACCGTTTGTCGTGGGTTCAAATCCTACTGCCCCTGCCAAAGTATAAAGATGCATTTGATGTGCATCTTTTATTTTTTATAATTTGCAAAGGTCAACATCTATACTGTCTTTTTTTATGTCAACTATAGCATATTCTTCTTTTATATATCCGATAGATCCCGGATTTAAGAGGATGATTCCATCTCTTTCTTCACAATGTTGCACATGAGTGTGACCGTAAATACAAATATCTGCTGCATTTTGCTTTCCTATTACAAAAAGAGTATCCAGAGAACCTTTCACTCTTTCTTTATGACCGTGCGTTATATAAACGCTTTTTCCTTCGCGTTTAAAAACTCTCGAAAGAGGGTATGAAGTGAAAAAATCATTATTACCACAAACAAAGCACAAAGAATGTGTCCGTCCGTAAATCATTTCAAGGTATTCGCAATCATCCGCTACATCACCGCAATGAATGATGTGTGTTATGTCTTTATGCTTTTCTATTGCTTTATCCATACCATTAGTATATTTGTGACTGTCGCTGAAAACAAGAAATTTCATATTACCTCCAAAAGTTTATTTCTTCATTATTATAAATCACAATTCAAAAAAAGTAAATAAAAAGGTTGCATATAACTGTAAAAAGTGGTATAATCAATTCATTATGATAGAATTGTACTAGATATAGGTGTACAAAGAAATATGAGGATTACTTTAAATGAAGAAGAAAAAATGGATATTCATGCACAAAGAACACAGTGCAGAAGACGTAAAAAACTTAAGTGAAACCTACGGGGTAGCACCGCTAATCGCAACCATTTTATTAAACAGAGGAATTACCGAACCAGATAATTTCATAACACCATCAGAGGACGCGTTGCTTGATCCGTTTCTTATGCTTGGAATGGAGCAGGCGACCGAAAGAATATTAAAAGCCATTAAAGACGGCGAAAAAATTGCAATTTACGGCGACTACGATGTAGACGGTATAACTTCTACTGCAATTATGGTAAAATTCCTGCGCTCTCATAACGCAGATGTTATCTACTATATTCCTGACCGCCATGAAGAGGGCTATGGAATCAATATGGATGCCATCAACAAAATACACGCAGTAGGCGTTACTTTACTTATTACTGTTGACTGCGGTATTACCGCTGTCAAAGAAATTGCCTACGCAAAAGAGTTGGGTATCGAAACAATCATTACCGACCATCACGAATGCAAAGAAGAAACACCGGATGCATTCTGTCTCCTTAATCCGAAACAGCCTGATTGTCAGTATCCTTTTAAAAGACTTGCAGGTGTAGGCGTTGCTTTTAAATTGCTTCAGGCTTTGACGATGAAAATGCACTTTCACATGCGCGAACTCATCGATGAATATATAGATTTTGTTGCAATCGGTACAATCGCAGATGTGATGCCCTTAGTAGGCGAAAACAGAATTATTGTCAAGCGCGGTCTTGAACTTTTAAAATATACTGTAAACCGTGGTATCAGAGCATTAGCTGATGTTGCAGAAATTAACCTTTCTGATGTCCAGACCGGTACAATCGGTTTTATGTTAGCGCCCAGAATCAACGCTGCAGGCAGAATGGGAGATCCGAGATGTGCTGTAGAGTTGTTGCTCGCAAAAGACGAAATGACAGCCAAAAGGTACGCACAAATCCTAAACGATAAAAACTGCGAACGTCAGGAAACTGAAATTAAAATTTTAGAAGATGCTTTAAATATAATAGAAACAACACCTTCTATAAAAGACGATTTTGTTATCGTTCTTTCTCATGAAGGATGGCATCACGGTATAATTGGTATCGTTGCATCAAAGATTTCAGAAAGATTCAATAAACCTTGCATTCTCATAAGTACAGATGAAGAAAACGGAAAAGGATCAGGCAGAAGTATCCGTGCATTTAATTTGTTTAAAGCGCTTGAAAATTCAAGCCATTTAATGCAAAAATTTGGCGGACACGACCTTGCAGCAGGACTTTCTATCAAACCTGAAAACATTGACGAATTCAGAAAAGAAATCAACGCTTATGCAAAAAATCTGCTTACTGAAGATGATTTCATGCCGATACTTTATGTTGATTCTGAATTGCCGCCACCATATATAAATATGAATACAGCAGAAAAACTCTCAATTTTAGAGCCTTACGGTATGGGAAATGCATGTCCTTTGTTCTATGCAAAAGACCTCACCATTTCTCAGATCAGACCTTTGAGCGACGGAAAACACATTAAGCTGATGCTCACATCTGAACAGTATTCCATAGAGTCTGTTGGTTTTAATATGGGAGAACTTTTAGACATATTAAAAGTTGACGATATTATAGATATTGCTTTTAGTGTCGATATCAATATTTACCGTGGAGCAAGACAGCTTCAGGTACTTTTAAAGGACATTAAAATTCACAACTGATTACAGGAGGTGTAGTGTATGGATCGTGTAACGCATGATTTTGACGCTTTAATTCAAAGGGCAAAAGAAGTTAATCCTAAACTTAATATCGAAAAACTTCAAAAAGCATATAATCTCGCTTATTCTGCCCACGAAGGTCAGAACCGTGTTTCAGGTGAACCGTACATCACTCATCCTTTAGAAGTTGCTTATATTCTTGCCGACCTGGAACTTGATGTAGACACATTGGTCGGCGCACTTCTGCACGATGTGGTAGAAGACACAGAATATACTTTGGAAGATGTCAAAAAAGAATTTGGCGAGAACGTGGCTGTTATAGTTGACGGTGTCACAAAACTCGGTAAAATTCAGTATACAACCGCAGAAGAGCAGCAAGTAGAAAACATAAGAAAAATGCTTCTTGCTATGGCAAAAGACGTTCGTGTAATTCTTATAAAACTTGCAGACCGTCTTCACAATATGCGTACAATCAAAGTTAAATCTGAAGTTAAGCAAAGAGAAAAAGCCCGCGAAACTTTAGAGGTTTATGCAGCTTTGGCTCACAGACTCGGTATGTCTAAAATCAAATGGGAATTGGAAGATTTATCACTTCGTTACATTGACCCTATTGCTTATAAAGAAATTACCGAATCTATCAATTTAAAAAAGCAGGAACGCGAAAAGTTTATAAACGATATTATGGAAACTTTGCGTGAAAAAACTGCAGATATGGGTATAAAATCCCAGATTACAGGCAGAGCTAAACATTTCTATAGTATTTACCGTAAGATGTTTACGCAGAACAAATCTATCGATGAATTGTATGATTTGTTTGCCGTTCGTGTGATTGTTGATTCTATCAGCGAATGTTATGCAGTTCTTGGTATGGTTCATGAGCTTTATCATCCTATCCCGGGAAGATTTAAAGACTATATTGCCATGCCAAAACCTAATATGTATCAATCTTTGCATACTACTGTTATTGGCCCTAATGGCACACCTTTTGAGATTCAGATTAGAACGTGGGATATGCACCGTGTAGCAGAATATGGTATTGCAGCTCATTGGCAGTATAAAGAAGGAACTGATAAGAAAACAGAAACAGACACAAAACTCGAATGGATAAGACAGCTTTTAGAGATTCAGAATTCTGTCGTTGATACCGACGACTTTATGAGAACTTTAAAGATAGACCTTTTTGCAGACGAGGTATTCGTATTTACACCGAGAGGTGACATAGTTAACCTTCCTGCAGGCTCAACACCTATTGATTTCGCATTTTCAATCCATAGTGCAGTAGGATGTAAAATGCACGGCGTTAAAGTAAATGGCAAAATCGGTACACTTGATTATATTTTACAAAACGGCGATATCGTAGAAGTTATGACGTCGTCAAATGTAAAAGGCCCTAGCCGTGACTGGTTGAAACTTTGTAAAACATCTCAGGCAAGATCGAAAATCAATCAATGGCTCAAAAAAGAGAGAAGAGAAGAGAATATTCAGCACGGTAAGGAACTCATAGAACGCGAGCTGAAAAGAATAAACCTTTCTCATTCACAGTTGTTCCGTCCTGAATGGGTTGATATACTTTGCAAAAAATACACATTTGCATCCATCGATGACATATACGCTGCCGTAGGCTATGGTGGACTTACTGTAAATAAAGTGCTCGGAAAATTAAAAGAAGAGTACAGAAAAGCCCTTAAAGAAGAAAATCCGGATATCGATCTTTCTGCACTTGAAACAACGCAAAAACGCAAAAAATCTTCAAATAATGGTATTATCGTAGAAGGAATTGAAGACTGCCTTGTTAGATTTTCACGTTGCTGCAACCCCGTTCCAGGTGATGAAATCATTGGTTATATAACAAGAGGCAGAGGTGTCAGTGTTCACAGAAAAGACTGTCCCAATGTTGTTTCCAGCGAAAAAACAGAAGACAAAGATCGTCTTATCAATGTTTATTGGGCAGACGAAGTCGATGTAAAGGGTTCTTACCTTACAGAAATACAGATATTTGCCAACGACAGAAAAGGTCTTCTTGCTGAAATAGCAAATGTAATATCAGACTTGAGAATTTCCATAGCAGGTATCAACTCAAAATTTGCAAAAGACAATGTTGTTATTGTTAATATGAAAATTGAAATCAATTCAAAACAAGAACTCGATACCGTTGCTAAAAAATTAAACAACATCAGAGGTGTCTTTGATGTTAAGAGAAGGTCAGAATAAATGATAAATATCAAAAAAACCGTAGGAATTATGGGCGTTAATTGCTATATTTTAGGAGATAAAAGCGAAGCGATTATCGTAGACCCAGGAAGTGACGCCGAAGGCATTTTAAAGACCCTTCAGGACAATGATATATGTGCAAAATACATCGTATTAACTCATTGTCACTTTGATCATATACTTGCAGTGGAGAATTTGATGCAAAATATCGATGTAAAGTTAATTGCTTGTCAGTCTGAAAAAGATAACCTTTTGGATGCGTCAATTAATTACACTGATAGATACTCAAGAAAACCTGTTTCTATTTCTGCCGATTTATATGTTCAGAATAATGATATTATAAAAAGCGGAGATTTTGAATTTACTGTTATCGAAACTCCGGGGCATACATCAGGTTCTATGTGTCTTTACTGCAAAAACGAAAACATACTGATATCAGGAGATACACTGTTTTTTGAAAGTGTAGGCAGATGCGACCTTGCCACAGGTGATGATAAAACTCTTGTAATAAGCATAAAAGAGAAGCTTTTTTCTCTGCCTGATGCTACAATCGTACTTCCCGGACACGGCGAAAATACAACCATAGAACACGAAAAGAAAAACAATCCTTATATATTTTAAAAGGTGACTGCTTTGAACAAAGAAAAAACCATCCCCTGGGGAACTTTAGTTGGTATAAGACCGGTAAAGAGAGTAGTGAATATGCTCTCATCAGGTCTTAACGATGACGAAGTCAGAAAAATATTAAAAACCGAATACGAAGTTAGTGATAAAAAGACAGAGCTTTCGCTTTCTATAGCAAAAACTGAAATGTCTGTAATGAAAACAGTTCCGCAAAACGCAGTTTCATTATATATAGATATTCCATTTTGTCCGTCGAGATGTTCATATTGTTCCTTTGCATCAATGCCGGTGTCGGAAATGAAAGATTTTGTTGAGCCCTATTTAAACTCACTTTTTACTGAGCTCGACACAATAAAAAAGATCATCAACGATTTAAATCTATCGATTATTAGCGTTTATATCGGTGGAGGAACACCCACATCAATTCTTTCTATCGAACTTGATAATTTGCTTTATAAGATAGAAAACGCCTTTGATTTATCAAATTGCCGTGAGTTTACCATAGAAGCAGGCAGACCCGATACTATTACAGACAGTAAACTTGCCGTAATGAAAAAGCACAACATTGACAGAATCAGCATCAATCCGCAGACTATGAATGATAAAACGCTATCTCTTATAGGCAGAAAACATTCTGTGCAACAGATTTATGACGCGTATAAATTAGCGCGTAATACAGGATTTAAATGTATCAATATGGATGTTATCGCAGGATTACCGCAAGAGAGCCTTTCTGATTTTATGTACACAATGGACAAAGTAATAGAATTAAATCCTGAAAATATCACAGTTCATACAATGAGCATCAAGCGTGCAGCTCGTCTCAATCAAAACAAAGACTTCGACAGTCTCCCTGTAAGTAACACAGTAGATGAAATGATTGATTACGCTCATATGAAGTTAAGCGAAAATGGCTATAAGCCTTATTATCTTTACAGACAGAAAAATATTTTGGGCGGCCTTGAAAATACAGGTTTTTGTAAAGATGGTACAGAAGGTATCTACAACATTTGCATGATGGAAGAAATCCGTTCAGTTATTTCTGCAGGTGTGGGCGCTGTTACAAAGCTTGTAAAAGGCGACAGAATAGAAAGAATTTTCAATGTAAAAGATGTGCGCGAGTATTTGAACCGTGCTGAAGAAATGCGAACAAGAAAAGACTATATATATGAATTTTATAACAATACGGAGGTATAATTATGAAATGTCCTTTTTGCGAATTTGAAGAAAGTAAGGTAATTGACTCTCGTCCTACAGACGAAGGAGAAGCAATACGCAGAAGAAGAGAATGTCACAACTGCGCAAAACGCTTCACAACTTACGAAAAGATCGAAACAATTCCATTGATGGTAATCAAAAAAGATGGTTCTCGTCAGATGTTTGACAGAGAAAAGCTTTTAAACGGTATTATCCGTGCTTGCGAAAAGCGTCCTGTTGCTACGTCAGATATGGAGCGTATCGTAAATGAAATTGAATCTGCAACACAGAATCTTTTAGAAAGAGAAATTTCTTCACAGAGAATCGGCGAAATGGTTATGGAGCGTCTTCCTGAAGTTGATGAAGTTGCTTATGTTCGTTTTGC
>JAZOSI010000054.1:0-7946 GCA_045657065.1 Congzhengia sp.
ATAATAAAATAATCGGCTACACAGCAGGCGTATTTGATTTGTTTCATATAGGACACTTAAATATATTGAAGCGCGCAAAAGAAAATTGCGACTTTCTTATAGTTGCCGTAAGCACCGACGAGCTTGTGCAACAATATAAAAACAAAACTCCTGTAATTTGTTACGAAGAAAGAGCAGAAATAATCAGGGCCATTAAATATGTAGATATGGTTGTTCCTCAGGAAAACAGGGACAAGCTCCAGGCACTGGAAAAGTACAATTTCCAAAAAATGTTCGTAGGAGACGACTGGAAGGGTACTGAACTCTTTTCAAGTTTAGAAACAAAATTCAAAGAGCGCGGTGCAGAAATTGTATATTTCCCATATACAAAAGGGACATCTTCAACATTCTTAAAAGAAACCTTATCAAAAATTTAAAACAAAAAGAGCAGTGACAACCGTCACTGCTCTTTTATTATTGTTTTTTCATATTCTGTATCTATTTTTACTTCGTCTGTTGCAAATATCTTGCCATCTTTATCTATCAATACCATTTCAAAATCTTGTTTTTCTTTCCAGTAATTTATTGCCTTATCTTTTCCCATTACAAAGAGTGCCGTTGAAAGTGCATCTGCATAAATTCCGCTATCGGATATTATCGTTACAGATGTAAGGTCTGATTCTGCAGGGTAGCCAGTACGAGGATTTATTATGTGATGATAACGTTTGCCGTTTTCTTCAAAATATCTCACATAATCCCCTGACGTCACTATCATAGTATCTTCTGCTTTTACCGTAGCATAAAGACTTTCATCAAAAGGACTCTTTATTCCCACAGTAAAAGGTGTGCCATCGGTTTTTGAGCCTAATAATGCCACATTTCCGCCAAGTGACAGTACAGCAGATTTTACACCTTCTTCTTTAAGCAACGCAACAAGTTGGTCAGCACAATACCCTTTTGCTATACCGCCAAGATCTTTGTATTCACCACTTGACGCAGTAAGAAGCGCTTCTTCTATTTCTGACTGTGTAGGTATGCGGTGGTTCTTCTCTTCAAATTCGTGTGAGTAAAATCCCCATATTCTCATAATCGGCGCAACATTTACATCAAAAGCACCATCAGTTTCATTCTTTATTTTTTCTGCCGTCTTTAAAATTTCTTCTGTTTCTGCGTCATAGTTTTTTATAGCTTTTTCTAAATTTTCCACAGAATATTTTTCGGAAAGTCGGGCTATTTCTGTCTCTGCTTTTTCCATTGCTTTCTTTTTGCCGTAAACAGTAAGCTGAACTTCTGTGTCCATCGCAAAGAGCGTTTTTTCTCTTTTTGTACTGCATCCCGAAAGCAGAACTGCACAGAGCGCAAGTATCAGGATTTTTTTCATATATTACTCCTTACTTATACCGATGTTTTCGGTAGCTTTTAGTGTGTATGTAGCAACAATTCCGGTAAATACTCCTGTAATTATTCCCACAGGAATAAGTATTGCCAGGTACCATACGATTTTTTCTGTTCCCATTAAAACGCTAGCTGCAATAACCTGACCGATATTGTGGAAAATTGCACCTGTTACAGACACTGCCCACAGTTGATTGGGAGTGGTTATCTTTAACATAAGCCATTGTGCTACGAAGCACAACACTCCGCCCAAAAGACTATAAAACAATGACACCGCAGTGCCTGCAAAAAAGTTTCCTAAAAACACCTTCATCAAAAGTACAGCCAACGCTGACTTTGCATCCATCGTTACAAAAGCGCAAAGCACTATGACGTTAGCAAGTCCGAGTTTAACTCCCGCTATGGGAACGAGCGGCGGTATCTGACTTTCTATTACGAATATTATTAACGCCAAAACCGATAAAATTGAAATGCGTGTAAGTTTTTTCATTTTTACCTCCCTGTCACAGCATCGATATCCGAAGACTTTGTTTTGTATTCTATTACTATCTTATTAGGAAGGCATACTATCGAATCGTACTTATTAAGAAGTTTCCCGTGCTTTACACAGATTTTATCAGGGCAAGTCGCTTCCACTACGAAGACTTCTCTGTTTTTTACATTTATGATGCTGTGTCCATCATTTGTTTTTATAACAAACATTCCGTCTTCATTTATATTCAGTTCTTTATGCAATTCACCATTTACTGTAATCTGAACTTTGTCACTGTCTGGTTCTTGCATAACTATCACAAAAGCCAATAAAGAAAACACTAAAAATATCAAAGCGAATATCAGAATAAACTTTTTATTGCTCAAGTGCCTCACTCCTTTACATTTATTATAGCAGACTGTGTTAAAAAAGAAAAGACCTAATATTTTTTCAAAATTTACATTCTGTTAACACTATCTGAATATTTTAATGATATTATAAGTATGATACACTTAAAAAAGAAAGGGTTACCGGAATGAAAATCGATTTAAAAGGAAAACTCACAAATACTGTACATAAGACAAAAAAACTAAAAAAATGGCAGATTATCGTTATAATTTTAGTTGTAATTGCAATTATCGTCGGCATTGTGGCGGGAATAGGGTCCACAAAATCCCAGCAGGCAATGAAGATTGTAGCTGTAGATACCCCGGTAGAAAAACACGATATTACTTCATCTATCACCGGGTCTGCAGTTGTTAACCCCAAGGACCAGTATTCTATAACCGCACTTGTTTCAGGTGATGTAATTTCTGCAGACTTTGAGCAAGGCGATATGGTAAAAGAAGGAGATATTCTGTATCAGATCGATTCTTCCGATGCGCAGAATTCTATAGAAAACGCAGACATTTCATATCAGCGCTCACAAATGGACTATGATAAGGCAATCAGGAATTACAACGACTTAACAGTAAAGGCTCCTTTTTCAGGGACCGTGCGAAACATTTATGTAAAGGTGGGTGACGCTGTATCAGCAGGAGCGAAAATTGCTGATATATATGACGATTCCACACTCACTCTCACCGTTCCCTTTAATGATGCAGATGCGCAGAATTTTTCATCAGGTGACAGCGCCATTGTCAGAATTTCTTCAAATGGGGAACGCTTGCATGGAACAGTAGTTGCAGTTGCTTCATCTGGTTATGCATCAACCGGAAATATGATGGTACGCTCCGTTAAGATAAAGATTACAAACCCCGGTGTTTTAACAAATGCAGAAACAGCAACTGCAGAAATCAAAAATGTTGCAAGCAGTAGTGCGGGAACATTTGAATACGCCTCATACAAAACAATCACAGCAGGTGCTTCAGGAGATATTGACAACGTGTACATTTTAGAGGGCACTAAGGTATCATCAGGTACCGCTATCGTACATATTGATTCTGATACTGTGTCGGACAACCTCACTTCATCATCATTATCTTTGCGTTCATCTGCCCTTTCCATGGACAATGCAAGAGACAGATTAGACGACTACACAATAACAGCTCCGATTTCAGGAACAGTTGTTATGAAAAATATAAAAGCAGGTGACAAGCTGGATAATACAAATATGTCGACAGAAATGGCTGTAATCTACGATATGTCAAGTTTAGAGTGTGAATTATCTGTTGATGAGCTTGACATCAAAAATGTGGAAGTTGGTCAAAGTGTTAAAATTACATCTGATGCGGTAGAGGGCAGAATTTATCACGGCGAGGTTTCAACTGTATCAATCAACGGAACAACATCAGGCGGTGTTACCACCTACCCTGTAACTATTGTAATTACTGATTTTGATGAGGATTTACTTCCCGGTATGAATATAGATGTTGAAATCACCACTTCCCAGGCAAAAGATGTACTGGCAGTACCTGTTACCGCTGTAAACCGCGGAAACATCGTATATGTAAAAGGCGAAAAGACAGACGAAAACGATTCTGCACCCGATGGCTACAAATCTGTAAGAGTTGAAACAGGCGTTTACAATAACCAATATATAGAAATCAAATCAGGCCTAAACGAGGGCGATATAGTTTATACACCCCAGATTCAAGCGTCTACAACTGATGTATTTTCTGATATGGCAGGAATGATGGGCGGCATGGGTGGAATGTCAGGCGGTATGTCAGGCAGACCGTCAGGTGGAATGCCCGGTGGCAATATGCCTCAGGGTAATAACCGCCAGGCCGGCATGCGCTAAAGGGGTGATATCGTGGAACGAAAACCTTTAGTAGAATTTCAGAATATTTATAAAATCTATAAAATGGGCGATTCCGAAGTCCGTGCTTTAGACGGCGTTTCATTTTCAGTTTTCGAAGGGGAATTCGTTGCAATCATCGGTCAGTCAGGCAGCGGCAAATCAACTTGTATGAATATAATTGGATGCCTTGATGTTCCAACGGAAGGAACTTATCTTTTAAAGGGAACAGATGTAAGCAAATTAACCGACGATGAGCAAGCAGAAATACGAAATAAAACTTTAGGATTTATATTTCAGCAATATAACCTTTTGCCCAAACTCAACATTCTAGATAATGTAAAGCTTCCCCTGATGTACAAAGGGTTAAAAGATTCTGAGCAGACCGAACGGGCAATGGAAGCGTTAAAGCGAGTAGGAATTGACGATAAACACCATCACAAACCTTCACAATTATCAGGCGGACAACAACAGCGCGCATCTATTGCGAGAGCCTTGGCAGGTTCTCCTTCAGTAATTCTTGCCGATGAACCTACGGGAGCATTAGACTCTAAAACCAGCACCGAAGTAATTGATTTTTTGATAGATTTAAATGTTCAGGGCAACACTATAATTTTAATTACCCACGACAACTCAATTGCAGCAAAAGCAAAACGCGTAATAAGAATTCACGACGGAAAAATAACTTATGACGGGCAACCCGAAAACGACGCTATCATACGTTCCACCGTCCTTTCACAAAAGGAGGCGACGATATGAAATTTACAAAAACGATAAAGCTTGCTTTCGGAAGCATAATGTCAAATAAGCTTCGTTCGTTTCTCACTATGTTGGGTATTATCATCGGCGTTGGTGCTGTAATAATTTTAGTCAGCATTATGGACGGTGTTACAGGTCAGGTAACAGATGCTTTTGAAAGCTTCGGTATGAATAATATCACAGTTTCAATTACATCCCGTGGCAGCACACGATACATTGAGCCTGATGATATGTATGAAATAATTGACGAAAATCCTGATCTTTTTATGTATTGCACCCCTAATGTTACACTGAATGCTACTGTAAAGTCCAAAAACTCATCTGACAGCGAAACCGCCTCAGTCAACGGTGTAGATGAAACCTATGACAAAATAAACGAACTTGAAACTGAGCAAGGAAGATTCCTGCAGTTTGTGGATGTGGACAAAATGCTCAAGGTGTGCGTTATCGGCACTTATTACGAGCAGGAATTCTACGGCAGAGGTAAAGCTTTAGGGCAGACACTAAAAATCAACGGCGAGCCTTTTGTTATCGTGGGAGTTCTGGAAGAAAAAGCAGACTCCTCCAAAAATTCTTCCGACCAATGCATTTACATTCCTTATTCTGTGGCATCCAAAATGTCCTGGAACAGTTCAATCGGTTCATATACTGTTACTATGGTCGATGCGAATAAATTAGAAGAAGCAAAATTAGTTTTGGAAAGCAGGCTCACCGAAATTCTGGGCAGCAGCGACTTTTTTGCTATAATTGCCACCCAGGAAATACTCGACCAGCTTAACACAATTATCGCTACAATGGAAACAGCCTTAGTTTGTATCGCGGGCATTTCCCTTTTGGTTGGTGGTATTGGCATTATGAACATAATGCTTGTTACTGTTACCGAGCGTACCAAAGAAATTGGCATCAGAAAATCATTGGGCGCAAAAAAGAGAAATATTCTTTCACAATTCGTGGTAGAAGCCGCCACCGTCAGCGGTGTGGGCGGAATATTGGGAATTATATTCGGCGCGGTTGTTTCCGCTATTGCGGGGCGACTTTTAGATATTACAATCGTTCCGTCATTCTTTGCGGTGGCACTTGCATTTTCTGTATCTGTTGCAATCGGCATAATATTTGGTTATTTACCCGCAAAGAACGCCGCTAACCTAAACCCAATCGATGCATTACGATTTGAATAAATAACGAAAGGACTTTTTTGATGAAAAAAATATTAACTATATTGCTTACCACCTTGATGTTGTTTTCAACAATGGGTATAAATGCTTTTTCCTCATCAGCTTATGAGGCAGAACTTCTGTCTGCTTTATCTATTATGCAGGGCGATCCTGACGGAAACATGAGATACGAAGACAAAGTTTCACGCGCTGAATGTGCAAAAATCGTCGTCGCAGCATCCAGATATCGCGATTATGTAAATGCAGAGAGCAAGAGTTCTCCTTTTTTAGATGTCACATCAGCACACTGGGCTGCACCTTATGTTACGGTAGGTGTCAAAAACGGACTTTTTAAAGGTTACTTTGACGCTACTTTCCGTCCGTCTGATACTGTTTTGTTTGAAGAAGCAGTAACAATGCTTCTCAGGGTGCTTGATTATACTGACGAAGACCTGGGAAATGACTGGCCTTATGACCAGATCGATATGGCAAAAAAAATCGGAATGTTAGACAATGTAAACAAATCCATTGGTCAGGAATTAACCCGTCGTGATGTTTCAAAAATGGTATACAACACCTTGAACACAACAGCAAAAGGCTCACAGGATACATATTTATCAAATTTCAACAGAACCATCGGTCCCAAAACAGTTGTTTCTGCAAATTGGTACGAAGAATTTAACACAGATTCTTCTGTCACAATAATACGAGATGGCGTAAGAGCATCTCTTTCTGAAGTGAGAACAAATGATATTGTATATTATATGACAGAATACAATACCGCTCTTATTTACTCCAAAAAAGTAACCGGCATTTATGAAAATGCACTCCCTAACAAAGATGCTCCCGATTCAGTAACTGTTTCAGGTATTACATATAATATAGAGGGAGATAATGCATATTCTAAACTCTCCTCAGGCGGTTCTTTCCGTTTTGGTGATACGGTTACATTGTTGTTGGGCAAAACCGGCGGCGTTGCAGATGTAATTACAAATACCCAGATTTCTTCCGATAAAGTTTACGGTTTTCTTATTGAAACTGGCACAAAAGAAACAAATATGGCAGGAAATTTAACCACAAGACCATACATAAAGATCGTACTTTCTTCAGGCGAAACTGCAGAGTACATAACGTCAAAGGACTACTCTTCATATATTAACCGTACTGTTTGCGTAAACTTAAAAGACGGTGTTGCTTCTGTTTCAACTGTTTCTCCACAAAATGGTTTTTCAGGTAACTTTGTATGGAATACAACAACAAAAAAACTTGGTAATACACCGCTCTCTCCCGATGTGAAGATAGTAGAGGTAAGTTCAACTTCTTTAAGAGAAGATGTAATTTATAACACTGTATTTCCTCAAAGATTGGATGGTTTTTCTTTTACGTCAGGTAAAGTACTGTATGCCGCTAAAAATACATCAGGAGAAATAAGTGAGTTAATTCTTCTCGATGTAACAGGTGATATATACACATACGGAATTCTGACTAAAGCAACAAGTATTGCAGAACCGGGTATGGTTTCAGGAAGCTATGAATACATATCAGACGGCAGGCATTACTCTGTTGCAACAAGCAACAAAGCTTTTGGTGTATCAGCAGGAGAGGTAGTAAAAATCGTGTCAGGCAGCAGAGGTATATCATCAATGACTTCTCTTTCCAAAGCGCTCTCGGGCAAAATCACATCTGTAGTCGGTAACGAAATTGCAATTTCGGGAAAGGTTTTCACTATGTCTGATAAGGTACAGATATATATCAAAAATTATTCTGATTACACAATGTTATCGGTAAATGAGCTTGCTGAACTTTCAAATAATTACACCGCTTCTGTCTATACAGATAAAGGCAGTTCGATAAGTCGTGTAAGAATCATTGTTCTTTCTTAATTTACTATTTTTTACAAAAAATCGCAAAAAACTTGTTTACAAATTGTTCATATTGTGGTAAGATA
>JAZOSI010000055.1:0-6643 GCA_045657065.1 Congzhengia sp.
TTATTTACGAAGACCAAGTTTTTCGATGATTGCACGGTATCTTTCGATGTCAACCTTCATGAGGTACTTCAAAAGACCACGACGCTGACCAACCATTTTCAAAAGACCACGTCTTGAGTGATGGTCCTGTTTGAACGCCTTTAAATGTTCGTTTAAGTGGTTGATTCTTTCTGTGAGTACAGCGATCTGTACTTCAGGTGAACCTGTGTCGCCTTCGTGAATAGCGTACTTTTTGATGATTTCCTGTTTGAGTTCTTTGTTCATCAGTATTTCCTCCTCTTTAAAATTTTCACCAAACGCCGAGAGCAAGGTCAAAATCGAGGTGACGCCAAACCCCCAGTATCGGTAACAGAAAACATTGTAACACAATTTTAATCGTTTGTAAAGTGTTTTTTTAACTTTTTTTATTTATGGTATTATCGTTACCACCGTGGCCTGCATCAATAATGATGGTCTTTCCTTCTGTGGGCAAAAAAGTTTCGCTCGTTTCGGTAACTTTCCTTAAAAAACCTGCAGAAAACACTAAAACTACCGCTGTGATTCCGGCAATTATTGCTTTTTTTCTTTTTAATACAAATATCATACTAACCTCCGAAAAAATCTTTTTTATGATTTTATTCGGAAGCCTTTGTGTTTATACAAAAAACAAAAGCTCTCTTTTCGAGAGCTTTTATAATTATTTTATTTTTGCGATTATTTTTTCGTTTTTAACTACTTCGATGGAATCTTTGAATGTATCAAGGTATGCATCAAACATTTCTGAAACAATCTTGTTCTTAGCAGCATTTTCTACTGTTGCGTAGTATTCATTGTCAGGAGAAATACCATATCTTTTGATGATGTGCCAGCCATAAGATGATTCAACGAGTTCTGCATTTACTTCACCGGGAAGAACCGCGAATGTGCCTTTTGTAAATTCTGATACCATCACACCTGAACCGTCAATTGAAGCACCTGTAGAATCAATTACATAACCGTTGGGGTTTGATTCCATACCGGGGTCTTCATTGTATTCTTCGATTAAAGCTTCAAAGTTTTCACCTGCTACTGCTTTTGCTAAAACTTCTTCTGCCTTTTTCTTTGCTTCTTCTGCGTAACCTTCAACTTCAGGAACTACACCGTTTTCATCAGCATCGGGTGTATTCTTGATTAAAACATGCTTTACAGCAGCGTATGAATTTGTCATTTCTTCATCTACAAAAACTTCATCAGGTGTAAATTCTTCCTGCTTTGTAGATGTTACGAAGCTGTAGTATGTGTCTGTTAAGTATGCTTTTTCCATTACGTCTGCAATCAAATACTTATCAGCACCTGTTGTCTTTTTGATTTCTTTTAACTGAGCCTTTGAATCAGCATCATTAGCTGAAATGATAGCGCGGGCAGCACTTCTCTGTTCATCAGAAATCTTGATGCCTTCTTCGTTTGCTTTTATAACTGCAATTTCAGTGCGGAGTATGTCTTCCTCTGTTCTTTCTTTAATAACATCAAGTGCGGCTTTTCCATCAACTTTGCCGTTCTTTAAGAACTCTTTTAACTCGTCTTCAGTTGCGATACCCTGTTCCTGTGCAACTTCAGACTTTGCCATTTCAAAATAGTATTTGTATTCTGCTTCTGTGATTTCATTGCCCCCTACTGTCATAACTGTACGGGAAACACTGAGTCCGTTGATGCTGGCTAAAGCTGCCATAACAACGCAAATTACAACGATAGCAACAATCCATTTTATAGCTGTTTTTAATCCTTTCAACAAAAACACTCCTTTGTCTTAATTGTATACCTTATCATTATACACTAAAAATTTTCCAGATGCAACAGTTTATTGTACTCTTGCAACAATTTTTTCACACTTTCAAGTATGCAGTCTTTGGGGTTGAGTTTTAAGACCATATGAGGTCTTGCTCCCGCCGAAATAAAAAATCTTCTTTCAAAAAGTGAAACCAGCCCCGACACTGCTTTTATATCCATATCACCCTTAAAGTAGCAGATGACATTTCCGTCTTTTAAGGCAACTTCTGAAATCATATCATATTTTGCCAGATATTTGATTTGTGCGATTTTTATGAGGTTTTCTACACTCTTGGGCAAATCTCCGAAACGGTCACAGATTTCGCTTTCCACATCTAATTTATCTTCTTCATTTTCTATGGACGCGATTTTTTTGTAGATATCAAGTCGTGTAGAATGGTTCTTAATAAATGCAGGAGGAATGTAAGCTTCCACGTTGATATCAATATTGGGTTGCCAGCTTTCCTTAGGCGTCTCTCCTGTGATTTCGCTTACGCCTTCTGCTAAAAGTTCACAGTACATATCATAACCCACTGTATCGATGTGACCGTGTTGTTCCGCACCTAAAATGTTTCCTGCTCCTCTTATTTCAAGGTCGCGCATTGCGATTTTGAAGCCTGAACCGAATTCTGTGAATTCTTTTATGGCACGAAGTCTTTTGGCAGCAATTTCATTTAATACCTTATCAGGTCTGTATGTGAAATACGCAAATGCACGGCGTGAGCTTCTTCCCACTCGGCCCTTTAACTGATAAAGCTGTGACAGACCCATTCTGTTTGCATCTTCTATGATGATAGTGTTTACATTGGGAATGTCAAGTCCCGTTTCGATAATAGTAGTACACACCAAAATATCAATAGTTCCCTCTGACATATCGAGCATTATCTTTTCCAATGTATCTTCATCCATAGCTCCGTGAGCAAATGCCACATTAGCATCCGGAAAAGCATCTTTCAGCTTTTTTGCCGTCATATCAATGCTTGCAATTCTGTTATGAATGTAATAAACCTGACCGCCACGGGAAAGTTCTCGGCGGATTGCATCGTGCAGCACCGCATCGTTTTTTTCCATAACTACCGTTCTTACGGGAAAACGGTTTTCGGGCGGTTCTGTTAAAACACTCATATCGCGAATGTTTATCATGGACATATGAAGAGTTCTCGGGATGGGGGTTGCAGATAGTGTCAGGACATCTACATTGTTTTTCATTTCTTTGATGCGTTCTTTGTGTTTAACACCAAAGCGCTGTTCTTCGTCTACTACCAAAAGTCCTAAATCTTTAAACTCCACATCGTTACCCAAGAGTCTATGAGTACCGATTACTATGTCTATTTCCCCTGTTTTTAACTGTTTTAAAATCTGTGTCTGTTCCTTTTTTGTTTTAAAACGGGAAAGTTCAGCAATTTTAATAGGGTATTTTTTCATTCTTTCCAAGAATGTATTAAAATGCTGCATAACAAGAACTGTGGTGGGTGCTAAAAAAGCCACCTGTTTTGAATCCATTACCGCTTTAAATGCTGCACGAAGAGCCACTTCTGTCTTGCCGTAGCCAACATCACCACACAGGAGTCTGTCCATAGGGCGAGTACTTTCCATATCTTTTTTAATTTCTGCGATACTGATTAACTGGTCATCTGTTTCAACATAGGGAAAAGCTTCTTCAAAGGATTTTTGCCACTCTGTATCAGGCGAGAAAGAAAATCCTTCAGCTCGCTGACGGGCAGAGTAAAGTGTCACAAGCTCACGAGCCAACTCTTCCGTTGATGCTTTTACTTTTTTCTTTTGTCGGGCGAAGTCTGCTCCGCCCATTTTATTTAAGCGGATTGTACCTTCTTTTCCCACATATTTTTGCAAAAGGTCTAACTGCGATGTAGGAACATACAAAAAATCGTCGCCGTTGTATTTGATTTTTAAATAGTCGTGACGTTGACCTTCTACTTCTAAAGTATCAAGCCCCAGATACTGTCCGATACCGTGAGTGTGGTGGACAACATAATCTCCGATGTCTAAATCGTTAAAGTCACGGATTTTTGCGGCAGAGTCAAGTTTTTTGCGTCTTGTGGGTTTTTTTGGAGTTTTTCCAAAGATTTCTTCTTCGCCGAAAATGGCAATTTTTTCTTCTTCATAATAAAAACCTTTTGCAAGTCCGCCTTTTGTAAAGTTGATTTTTTTTTTTAAAATTTTATCGGTTATATTAACAGAAAAGCCCTTATCATTAAGGTCTTCTACGAGTTTGTTTTTTGCATCATCACTAACTGAAAAAATGATGCTGTATCCGTTTTTCTGGAAATCTTTTAACTCCTCATAAAAACGGTCTCTGTCACCCAATGTCTTTCCAAGGTCGCCTACTGTGATGTTTATTTCTGCCATCGGCTTATAGTCACGGCAAGGGAAAGGCAGTTCCAAAAGACCTATGAATTCAAACTTCAAAAGTTTTTTTAATGTATCGTAATAATCCAGTATATAATTTTCTTTAAATATAAAGTTTTCGTTTTCTTCAGCAAGCGCTTTTACCGTTTCTTCGATGTCCCACTTTATTCCCTCGAAGCGTTCTGAAATTTTGTGCGGTTCATCAAAGAACACAATCGTACTGTCCGCAAAATAAGAAAGGACCGATGTTTCTTCGCCATCTGATACATCATTTGCAGGACCGATTGAGACTTCTTCTTTATTTTCAACAGAAACCTGTGTAAACACATCAAACTCACGGATTGAGTCTATTTCGTCGCCAAAAAGCTCGATTCGTACAGGGTTTTCGGCCGCCGGCGAAAACACATCCACAATACCGCCACGGATTGCAAACTGACCCTTACCCTCTACGGTATCTTCTCTTGTGTAGCCGGATTCTACCAACTTTTTAGCAAATTCATTGATTGAGATTTCTCCGCCTACGGCGAGATTTATCATACTGTCGGAATTAAGATTTACTGTAAACTGTAAAAGGGCATCCAGCGACATTACTGTTACCGTCTTTTCATTATCAGAAAAAGCCAGTCTTTCAATGACTTCCATACGCTTTGCCATAAGCTCGTTACTATGGGCGTCTGTTTTATAAAATTCAAGTTCTTTTGATGGGTAATATAAGACAGAATCTCCCAGATAGTACATAAGCTCGTCTGCAACACGCTGTGCTTCGTAGTCACTGTCGCAGATAAAAAGTCCAAAAACTTTTAATTTTTTGCATAGCGACGCGGCAAAATGAGCTTTTGCAGGGCGGGTAAGCCCTACTACATTCTTTGCTCCTTTGCCTTGTAACTCCAATATTTTATTAAATGCACTAAGTTTTGTTGCGATTTCCAATTTAGTACACCTTTCCGTTAAAACTGTTCATAGCAGCATCAACGCCGTCTCTTAAAATCTGCGGTATTGCATCGTCCACCATTGCATCTACTGCTTTTGACATATGGGTTATTTCTTCTTTTGAAAATTTTCCTAAAACCCAGTCAGCAAGATCATAGTGCTCCGGCGCACCACCTACACCTAATTTTATTCTTATAAATTCATCACTTGACAACTGACAGATTATAGATTTTAATCCGTTGTGTCCGCCGTCAGAGCCTTTTTGTCTTATTCTTACTTTGCCGCAATCAAGGCTTACATCATCGTGAAGAACTATTACATTTTCAGGCGGTATTTTATAAAACGCACACACAGACTGAATGCTTTCACCTGAAAGATTCATAAATGTCTGTGGCTTTACTAACACCACTTTTTCTCCCGCTATTGTTCCTTCGCCGATTAATGCCTTGTGCTTTATTTTATTTATTTTAATGCCGTATTTTGACTCCATATAATCAAGCGCTATAAAGCCAATATTGTGTCTTGTACCCTCGTATTTTTTGCCCGGGTTTCCTAATCCTGCAATTACGTACATTTTGTTCTCCTTTATTATTTTACATATGTTATTGCCACACCGTCGCCAATGGGAAGTATGGTTGTTTCAAATCGTGCGTCACTGCACAAAAAGTCAAGGTATTCGCGAAGTCTTCTTGTTATTGTGATATGTTTTTTTGTAGCTAGCTCATCACTTGCGGTCATACCGAAATACAAAACATCATCTGTCAAAATAACACTTCCCGAATGGCACATAGAAAGCGCTTTGTCGAAATGGTCGCGATACTGCCCCTTGGCAGCATCAATAAACACAAAATCAAAATCTCCCGAAATGTTTTCCAAAACTTCGGTTGCATCACCAAAAATACACCTTACTCTTTCTTCCATACCTCGTGATTTTATATTTTCTTTTGCTTCGAGCAATACATTTTCATCACGCTCGATGGTGGTAACTGTGGCACCATCGCCTGCGTATTTTAGCATAAGCAGTGCACTGTAACCTATTGCAGTTCCCACTTCCAAAATGTTTTTTGGACGATATATTGAAAGAAGTACCGATAGCAGTTTTTCTACCTGAGGTTTTACGATGTAGATGTGGTTTTTTTCTGCGTATTCACGCAACTCCGAAAAGAAAGGTTCTTCTTTTTTGTGTGTTCTGTTTATATATTCTTCTATGTAGTCATACTGAATATTATTCATTCTTCAATAGCTCCTTGAGGTACGAAAACCGTTTGGCTTCATAGTCGTTGTCTACCATTCTGTAGAGTGCTGCTTTTTGTCCAACCAGCACTACTCGACTTTTCGCACGGGTAATGGCGGTGTATAATAAATTTCTGGTAAAGAGTTTGTCAGGACCGTTAAATACCGGTATAACTACCGTATCAAACTCACTTCCCTGACTTTTGTGGACTGTGATGGCGTAGGCGTGTTCTAATTCTTCCAACTGGGAATTTTCGTATTCTTCGATTTTTCCGTCATCAAAAATCACTTTCGTGTAGCCACCGTAAATTTCTTCTATTCTTCC
>JAZOSI010000056.1:0-6872 GCA_045657065.1 Congzhengia sp.
TGCCTGGTATAAAGACGCAGCAATATGGGCGTCGGCAAACGGCATTACCGACGGTTACGGCAACGGCAAATTCGGTGCAGACGATGAAGTTACCCGTGAACAACTTGCAGTATTCTTAAAAAGATATGCAGATTTAAAGAAACTGAAATTCGATAAAAACGATGCACAAGTATTTGAAGATGCAAACGAGAATTCTTCCTGGGCAAAAGATGCGATATTCTGGGCACAGGAGTCGGGTATTTTATCAGGAAGAGAAAACAACACATTTGACCCGAAAAATAGTGCCACAAGAGCAGAAATAGCCACAGTATTTATGCGTTTTATAGAGAATGCAACAAAGTAGGTATAATATGAAAAAACACATTAAAATTATAACCATAGCGGCTTTGGTAGTAGCACTTTTCGTAGGTTCGTTTTTCTTTGGAGAATCAGGAGAAATGAAAGATTCCTATGTGACACAAGATTCCAAAGCAGAACAACCAATTGTAACAGAAGAAATCAAAGAAGAGGCAATTGTAAAAGACGAAGTTCCTCCTGCGGAAAAACCGCAGGAGGAAACTTCCGAAATGCCGGAGGCAAAAACGGAAGTGCAAATTACCGAACCTGAAAAGAAAGAAACAGTTTCCCTTGTGGTCGAATGCACTGAACTTTTATCTAATCTCGATTTTCTGAAAGAAGAAAAGCGCTCACTTGTTCCTGGAAACGGAATTATATTTTCAAAAAATGAAATAGAAATAAAAGAAAATGAAAGCGCATTCGATGTTTTGAAACGAGAACTGATAAGTGCAGGCATTCATATAGAATTCACCCTTGCACCTGTATATAACAGTGTGTATATAGAGGGAATAAACAACATCTATGAGTTTGATTGCGGAGAACGATCAGGCTGGAAATATTCTGTAAATGGAAAATATCTCCCGATCGCAAGTTCAGAATACAAAGTCCAGGCGAACGATAAAATAGTTTTTACATATAAAAGGATTGCTTATTAAAATGAAAGAATTTGTACGGTGTCACCCCATTACAAACTTAATATATTACCTCTTTGTTATAGGTTTTTCTGTAACTGTTATGCACCCGTTGTACCTTTTGGCGTCACTCATAGGATGCCTTATTTTCTATGGTTTTATTAACGGTATAAAAAACACTGCTAAAATTTCAGGAGTAGTGATTTTTTTGATTGTTTTTACTGCGATATTTAATGCACTGTTTAATAACGCAGGGGAAACTGTGTTATTAAGATTTCAAAACGGAAATTCATTAACCAAAGAAAGCATCGTGTTCGGCGCGGTTTCAGGGATAATGCTTGGTTGCGTGCTTATATGGTTTCTGACGTTTACCAAAGTGATAACATCAGAAAAAATAATGTACATTTTCGGTGGTTTAATCCCCGGGGTAGCACTGCTTATTTCTATGATACTGAAATTCATTCCCGAAATGCGCGAAAAGATTAAAAAGATAGGTGATGCCCGCAACGCTTTGGGAATAAAAGAAAGTAAAGCAAAAAGAGTAAAAAATATTTTCAAGGTACTTGTTACAACGAGTCTGGAGGACGGAATAATAACAGCCGACAGTATGAAAGCACGACTTTACGGAAATGCAAGGCGTACCAATTATTCAAACTACAAGTTCTTAAAAAAAGATATCATACTTATAACAGCAATGCTCATTTTGGGAGGAGTAACCCTTTGGGGTGTGATTTCAGGAAGTGCAAAAGCTACATATTTTCCGAGAGTAGAAATATCACAACTTGAATTCGTTCCGTTTATTATATTCTGTATATTAGTTATTTTACCTGTAATATTTGAAGTATGGGAGGGATTAAAGTGGAAAAAATCAAGATAGAAAACTTTACATTTACATATCTTTGTGAGGAAATCCCCACTTTAAAAAGCATAAATGCTTCTGTATTATCAGGGGAGTTTGTAGTCCTTTTAGGCGCTTCAGGATCAGGAAAAACCACCCTTTTGAAAAACCTAAAAAAAGAACTCGCGCCCAACGGAAAATCAACAGGAGAAATCACAATAAATGCAGATTTTGTAGGGTTTGTTGGACAGAACCCTAATTCTTCCATTGTGTGCGACAAGGTGTGGCACGAGCTTGCTTTTGGACTTGGAAATATGGGAAAGAACAAGAATGAAATCCGTGGTAAAGTCGCAGAAATTGCGGCATTTTTCGGAATAGAGAAGTGGTTTCACAAAAGTACTCACGAGCTTTCGGGCGGACAGAAGCAAATCCTGAATTTGGCGTCTGTTATGGCTATGGAGCCGAGCGTTTTGGTCCTTGACGAACCGTTATCGCAGCTTGACCCCATTGCGTCAACTGACTTTTTAAATATGCTAAAGCGTATAAATGATGAGCTTGGCACTACGATAATTTTGTCAGAACACCGCACCGAAGAAACTTTGTCACTTGCGGACAAGGTGTGGATTATGGATAATGGAAAACTAACCGAATGTCTCCCGAAAGAAGCAGGAAAGAACATAAGCTATCAGTATCTTCCTACGCCTGCAAAGATTTTTTGGGATACACTGACAGTAAAGGAAGGAAGACAAAGACTTCTAGAAGAAACTGTCGAAAAAACCATAACACCGCCTGAAAAAACATATAGCAAAGAAGTATCGGTAAAGTTAAAAGATGTGTGCTTCAGATACGAAAAGAATGAAAAGGATATACTTTTAGGCGTAAATGCCTGGATAATGAAAGGTGAAATCTTCGGTATATTAGGCGCAAATGCCAGTGGTAAAAGCACGCTTCTTTCTGTGATTTCAGGCATAAATAAAGCAACTTCAGGCAAAGTGACTACAAACGGAAAAGTCACAGTTCTTCCCCAAAATCAGGAAATTCTCTTTGTGTACGACCGTGTAATTGATGATATGAAAGAAATAACACAGGACGAAGAAAAAATCACGCACTATGCAGAACTTCTGAATGTAACACATATTTTGTCGAAACACCCACACGACATATCGGGCGGCGAACAAGAAAGAGCAGCACTTTTAAAGGTTTTGCTCTGTGATGGAGATATACTGCTGCTTGATGAACCCACAAAGGGAATGGACGCAGATTTTAAAGAAGATTTTGCAGAAATACTCAAGAAACTAAAACTTACCAAAACCATAATTTTAGTTTCCCACGATATAGAGTTCTGCGCCCGAGTGTGCGACAGATGCGCCATTTTGTTTAACGGAGAATTCACATCAGTTTCTGAACCCTATGATTTTTTTACAGAAAAATCGTTCTATACTACCGCGGCTAACAGAATGTCCCGGGGAATAATAGACGGTGCTGTTCTTCCTGAAGATATACTTGCAGCACTTGGGAAAAATGTTCCAAAGAAAGAAAAACCGTTGCCCACTGAAAGAAAAGAATGCAAAAAAGAATGTAAACCAATTACAAAAAAAGAAAAACGCCCCAAAAAAGCGTTATATACATATCTTGGAATGTTTTTGCTCATTCCGTTGACTTTGCTTTTTGGAGTGCACTTTTTCGGTGACCGACGGTACTATTTTATGAGCCTTTTGGTGATTGCGGAGGCAATAATAGCTTTTGCACTCGGTTTTGAACAAGGTACAAACAAAGCGCGAAAACTCGTTATGATTGCCATTCTTTCTGCCATTGCAGTTGCAGGCAGAGAAGCACTTTTTATGTTTCCGTCGTTTAAGCCTATGCTTGCGATAATTATAATTGCAGGGGTAACTTTAGGTGCCGAAGCAGGCTTTCTGACAGGTGCGTGTACCGCGTTTGTTTCCAATATGTTTGCAGGGCAGGGAGCATGGACGCCGTGGCAGATGTTTGCTATGGGCATGGTAGGATTTGTGGCGTCGCTCATTTTTTATAAAGAAAAAATCAAACCCCACCCCATAACTCTTGCCATATACGGGGTGCTTTCATCTGTGATTATCTACGGCGGTATAATGAATCCGGCTTCTCTTATTTTATGGGAGCCTAATCCCACTTGGGAAATGCTTTTCTCTACAATAGCACTGGGAGTTCCTTACGATTTGATGCTTGGCGGTGCTACGGCAGTCTTTCTGTTGCTTTTGTCACACATCTTCATAAAAGCAATAAATCGTATAAGAATTAAATACGGAATATAAAAAGAGTGGCTCAAGCCACTCTTTTTTTAATACTCCGATATAAAGTTCTTCATAACGTTTACCGCATTTTCTGCAGCCTTATTTAAAAATTCCATGTAGTTTTCAGCGCCCGAGCCGTCAGCACAGTCAGAAATTGCACGAAGCACACAGAAAGGAATTTTATTAACATAGCATACATGCCCGATTGAGCCGCCTTCCATCTCTCCTGCGATTGCACCAAAATTATCAACGATGCGCTTCTTTACCTCATTACTTGCAAGGAACTGGTCGCCTGATGCTATTGCGCCGATTCTGTAATTGGTGTTTGTCTTTTTAACGGCAGACTCTATTTTTTTGTATATTTTTTCATCTGACGGAATTTTTACAATATTTATGCCTGAGAGCAATCCCACAGGGTCACCCAAAGGCGATGTGTCCATATCGTGCTGTACTACGAAATCTGAAATCGCAATGTCGCCGATGGAAAGCTCTTCCGACAATGTTCCTGCAACACCTGTATTTATAATGATTTCGGGATTGTATTTTAAAATCATAGTCTGGGCACAAATAGCGGCGAATACTTTACCGATACCGCATACTGCCAATACCACATCGCGACCGAAAATAGTACCGCTTAAATATTCTACACCGCTGATTGTCTCACTTTTTTTATTTTCCAGTAAATCTGCAAGGGCGGATACTTCAACACCCATAGCACCTATAATTCCTATCATATTTATTCTCCTTTCGGGTAGCAGAAATTGTTGTTATCAAGCTTTAAACTTTCAAGATAGCGGAGTGCCTCTTTTTTTGCTGCGCCTAAATCAAGAGTCTTGTAATTTCCGCATTCTATTTCGCTGTTACCAAAAACTTCGCCATCGAAATCTGCAATATGATGTAAAACATCAATCACAACGGCTCTTACCGTATCGTTGTCAGCGTTGTTTACCAAAAGGTAAAACCCTGTCTGACAACCCATAGGACCGAAGTAGAGTACATCGTCCGCGATGTGGGAATTTCTCACGAATGTTGCAAACATATGCTCAAAAGTGTGCATAGTAGAGTGGTCCATATAGTCGTCGCAATTTGGTTTTCTTGTTCTTAAATCGTATGTTGTCACTGTGCCGTCAACTCGGGAAATATAAATTCCTTCTGTTATATAGCGGTGGTCAACAGTAAAACTTGTTATCTTCTTCATAGTATTTCCTCAATTTCTTTTGATACTAGCTGGGGATGGGCGATTTTTATTTCTCTTCCTTTTAAATAGGAAAGTACACCGCCATCATCTGAAAAATCGAACACAAGACGGTATGCTATAAGCGCCTGACGGCGAATGGGAATGTTCTTTTCCCAACTTCCGTATTTGCCATCTCCCAAAAGTGGATGACCCAGATGTGCAAAGTGTGCTCTTATCTGGTGAGTTCTTCCTGTTATAAGTTCCACTTCCAAAAGGTCATGGTTTTTGTATTTTTTCTTCACTTTGTATTTTGTTATCATTTCTTTAAAGCTTTGCTTTTTAACATCTGAAATGATGGCGATCTTTGATTTTTCGTCCTTAAAATGGAATGCTTTTTCCGTACTTTCTTCCTTATATATATGTCCTTTGATTATACACAGGTAGAATTTCTTGATTTCCTTATACTTTATCTTTTCATTCAGAATACGAAGTGACTCAGAATTCTTAGCAGCAATAACCAACCCTTGTGTATTCTTGTCGATGCGGTGGGCAAGAGTAGGGCAGAATGTAAGGTCGGCGTCGGGATTATATTCGCCCTTATCATAAAGATATTTCTGAATTCTGTTAATCAAAGTGTCGGGAGTTTTTGTTTCGTCTGCGTGGACGGACAAGCCCTGGGGCTTATTTACAATGATGATGTTTTCATCTTCATATACCACATCAAGTGAGCAGGCGGAAAGCAACATAAACTCGTGAGCGGAGTCTTTCACTTCAAAGAACTCGTCATTTATGTAAAGCTCTAAAAAATCTCCCTCATTTAGGATTAAGTCTTCGTGAGCGCGCTTGCCGTTTACCTTGACTCTCTTTTTTCGAAGAGATTTATAAACGAGGCTTTTGGGCATCGAAGACAAATATTTAATTAGAAATTTGTCAAGCCTCTGGCCTGAATCGTTTTTGGTTACGGTAAGTGATTTCATAAAAACCCTCCTGACACATAGTATACCATAAAAAAATCTCCCTCGCAACACTAAAAATTCTATTGTAATATTGCACAAAAATACATAAAAAATATAGAAAAACTTTGTGAAATATTCGAGAAAATAAAATCAAGAAAAAACTTGCAATTACCTATTATATAAGGTATAATATAAGGGCTGTGACATGGCATACGAGGAAGTGGGAGGTTGCCGCAAGTAATGCGGGTTTTTCCATGGAGAATGTCCGATTCATCGAAACCGGGCGACAGAGTCATTGCAAAAACGGTAATACCATTTAGCGAAAAACAGGGCAACTATGCCCTTTTTGCGCGTGTGTCCGTTTGTGCAGAAGAAGACTACATCTTGGAACCCGGAGGCCGAAAGGTTTTCGGTATTATTTATGAGAAGGGACAAAACACCCGGCTCAGTTTTAGAAAAGATGCTGTCGTTCCATCACAGACACAAAAAAATTAAGGAGGAAACACAAATGGCACAGGCAAACCAGAAAATGAGAATCAGACTGAAGTCTTACGATCATGTACTTTTAGACCAGTCAGCTGAAAAGATTGTTGAAACAGCCAGAAGAAACGGAGCTAAGGTTTCAGGACCTATTCCGCTTCCCACAAAGAAAGAAATCGT
>JAZOSI010000057.1:0-6158 GCA_045657065.1 Congzhengia sp.
GGAGTAAAATCTATCATCTGCTTATCAACAGATAAAGCTGCATACCCTGTAAACGCTATGGGAACAAGTAAGGCGATGATGGAAAAAGTTATCGTTGCAAAATCAAGAAATGTTGACCCCGAAAAAACCAAAATCTGTTGCACACGTTACGGTAATGTTATGTGCTCACGCGGCAGTGTTATACCCCTTTGGATCGAGCAGATAAAAGCAGGCAACCCCATCACAATCACAGAACCCTCAATGACAAGATTTATTATGTCATTGGATGAAGCGGTTGACCTTGTGCTGTTTGCTTTTGAAAACGGCGTAAACGGCGATATTTTGGTGCAGAAAGCACCTGCTTGTACTATCGAAGTATTAGCGAAAGCCGTTAAAGAACTCTTTGACAAAGAAAACAAAACAGAAATCAAAGTTATCGGCATCCGCCACGGCGAAAAAATGTACGAAACACTTCTTACAAACGAAGAATGTGCAAATGCTTACGACATGGGCGATTTCTATCGTGTTCCCTGCGACAAGCGTGATCTTAATTACGATAAATACTTCAAAGAAGGCAATGTTGAAAGAAACACACTTTCAGAGTTTAACTCCAACAATACAGAACTTCTTACTGTAGAAGAAGTAAAAGAAAAGCTTCTTACACTTCAGTATATAAGAGACGAAATTGCAGCTTTGGAGGCTAAATAATGAATGTCTTAATCACAGGTGCAAAAGGTTTTGTAGGCAAGAACCTTGTTTGTGCACTAAAGAATATTAAAGATGGAAAAGACAGAACTCACCCTGAAATCACAATAGACGAAATCTTCGAGTTTGATATTGATACAGATATTGCACTTTTAGACGGATTTTGCGAGCAAGCGGATTTTGTGTTCCATCTAGCAGGTGTAAACAGACCCGAAAATGAAGAAGATTTTATGAAAGGCAATTTCGGTTTTACATCTACACTTTTAGAAAGTCTTAAAAAACACGAAAATTGCGCTCCTGTTATGATTTCATCATCTATTCAGGCAGAGCTTGATAACCCCTACGGCAAAAGCAAAAAAGCAGGGGAAGACCTGATATTTTCTTATGGCAAAGAAAACGATGTTAAGGTTTTGGTGTATCGCTTCCCGAACTTGTTTGGAAAATGGTGCAGACCAAACTACAATTCTGCAGTGGCTACATTCTGCCACAATATTGCAAACGACTTGCCTATAACGGTAAATAACCGTGAGCATCCCATGACACTTTGCTATATTGATGATGCAGTGGCAGAACTCATTGCCTCGCTTTCAGGTGCGGAAACAAAAGACGGAGAATTCTGTAAAGTTCCTTGTGAGCACAAAATCACACTGGGCGAGATTGCAGATTTAATCTATCTCTTTAGTGAGCAGAAAAATACTCTCGTTATGCCTGAAATCCCTGATAATTCATTTGAGAAAAAACTCTATTCTACATATCTTTCATACTTGCCGAAAGAAAAAGTCTCATTTCCATTAAAAATGAATGTTGACGACAGAGGCAGTTTTACAGAACTACTAAAGACTGAAAAATGCGGTCAGTTCAGTGTAAATATTTCAAAACCAGGCATTACAAGGGGCCAGCACTGGCACCATACAAAGTGGGAATTCTTTATAGTTGTAAAAGGTAATGCTTTAATTCAGCAAAGAAAAATCGGAACAGATGAAGTGTTAAATTTTAATGTAAGCGGAGAAAAAATCGAAGCAGTTCATATGCTTCCAGGTTATACTCACAATATTATAAATTTATCTGACACAGAGGATTTAATAACACTTATGTGGGCAAATGAGCAGTTTGACCCGACTCATCCCGACACATTTTTTGAGGTGGTGGAATAATGTTTAAAAATAACGGAAAATTAAAACTTTTAATCATCGTAGGCACACGCCCTGAAATCATTCGTCTTGCGGCTGTAATCAATAAATGCCGCGAATATTTTGATACAGTTTTGGCTCATACAGGACAAAACTACGATTATAACCTAAACGGCGTGTTCTTTAAAGATTTAAAGATCGAAGAGCCTGATGTTTACCTTGATGCAGTAGGCGACACTTTAGGACAGACAATGGGTAATATCATCGCAAAGTCTTATGACTTAATGGCAGAAATTAACCCTGATGCAGTTTTAGTTTTAGGCGATACAAACAGTTGTCTTTCTGTAATTGGTGCAAAGCGTCTTCATATTCCCATATTTCACATGGAAGCAGGCAACCGTTGTAAAGACGAATGCTTACCTGAAGAAACAAACAGAAGAATTGTTGACATCATCTCTGATGTTAACCTTGCATATTCAGAACACGCAAGAAGATACCTTGCAGACTGTGGTTTGCCTAAAGAACGTACTTATGTTACAGGCTCACCTATGGCAGAAGTTCTGCACAATAATTTAGCCGACATCGAAGCAAGTGACATCCACGCGCGTTTAGGCCTTGAAAAAGGAAAATACATCTTGCTTTCTGCTCACAGAGAAGAAAATATTGATACAGAAAAGAACTTTGAAAGTTTATTTACTGCTATCAATAAAATGGCAGAAAAATACGATATGCCTATACTATATTCATGCCATCCCAGAAGCAAAAAGCGTCTTGAGGCTTCAGGTTTTAAACTGGACAAACGTGTTATTCAGCACGAGCCTTTGGGATTTCACGATTACAACTGTCTGCAGATGAATGCTTTTGCGGTAGTTTCAGACAGTGGTACATTGCCCGAAGAAAGCAGTTTCTTTACAAGCATTGGTCGTCCTTTCCCTGCAGTGTGCATAAGAACAAGCACAGAACGCCCCGAAGCGCTTGACAAGGCTTGCTTTATCCTTGCAGGTATTGACGAAAATTCACTCCTGCAGGCAGTAGATACTGCAGTAGAAATGAACAAAAATCAAGACAACGGTATTCCTGTACCTGATTATGTGGAAGAAAATGTATCTACAAAAGTAGTAAAAATCATTCAGTCATACACAGGCGTAGTAAATAAAATGGTGTGGAGAAAGTTTTAATTTATGAATCAGTCTTTCGATTTGCTTTTTGCTAGTTTAAAAAGCTTTTTAAAAAATGAAAAACTGAATATTAAGGAAATAGACGAAAAGGTACTTTTAGACCTTTTCGTCCTTTCAAAAAAGCACGATTTGGCACATCTTGTGTCTGATGTTTTGTACAATAGCGGTGTAATAAGTGCAGAGTCAGAAATTGCACCTTGCTTCAAGCAGGCACAGTTTGATGCCCTTTTTCGCTACACAAGACAAGACAATGCAAAACAACAGATTTACAACCTTTTTGAAGAAGAAAAAATCACTTTTTTGCCCTTAAAAGGTTCTGTTCTTCGTGAATTTTATGAAGAACCTTATATGAGAACAAGCGGTGACCTTGATATTCTTGTTAAGGAAAAAGATGTCGATAGGGCAAAAGTTTTATTGTGCGAAAAACTGGGTTATACCATAAAAGAAGAGAATAAAGTCCACGATATTTCTCTTTACACTCCTGACGGTGTACATATAGAACTTCATTTTAATATTTTAGAACATTTAGAGAATATTGATAAGGTTTTAGCTAAGGTCTGGGACTACACAGAAGAGAGTAGCGCTTTTGAGAAAAGTATGACACCCGAGTATTTTGTGTTTCACCATATTGCCCATATGTACTACCATTTTGTGAATGGTGGTTGCGGTGTAAGACCTTTTGTAGATTTGTATGTTTTAAGAGAGAATATGGCTTATAACGAAAAAGGACTTAAAAAACTCTGCGACGAATGTAATATTACGAAGTTTTATTACACAATGCTGGAACTTCAAGATATATGGTTTGGTGAAGGAAAACACACAAAAATTACAAAAATCATAGAAGAATACATCTTAACAGGCGGAGTTTACGGAAGTATAGAAAACAAAACCGCAATCAAAGAAACAAGAGAAGGAAGTAAAGCAAGCTATGTTTTAAAACGTATTTTTATACCGTATGATGGTATGAAATACAGATATCCCATAATTCAAAAATATAAATCTTTATATCCTGCCACATTGGTTTTGCGTATGATTGAGGCTCTTTCTCCTGACAGAAGAAGAAGAGCAGTCCGTGAGATGAGGATGGTAAAAAAACTTGATGAAAATGGCGAAAAATCCATAGAAGAAATCATAAAGTTTTTTGAATTATAATAAAAAATATAACTATTGACAAATTGTATATTTTGTGTTATTATGTATAAAAATTCACTAAGAAGGTAATAAATATGAACTTGGCTCTTATGACCGCAAGTAAATTTTTCTTTAGCTTTAGCGTAGCCTTTTATTTTGGTTATGCTTATTTTGTTGTGAATAAGTTACTTGTGAGATTAAAGAGAAATTTTTAAAAAATATTAGTTTTAATGGTATTTTAAAATCTCACTTGTAACTATGCAGGTGAGATTTTTATGTTTCGGGAGGAAGAATTGAAATGTCCGACAAATTAGAACAAGCAAGAAAAATTATCAATGAAGTTGATTCAAAAATGGCAGAGCTTTTTGTCGAGAGGATGAAAGCAGCAGAGATGGTTTTTGAATATAAAAAGGAATTTGGTCTTCCGATTTTAGACCAAAGAAGAGAAGATGCAGTTATCGAAAAAAATGCAGCCAAGATTTCCGATGAAAAGATAAAAGGTTACTACATCGACTTTATCAAAAATGTGATGGCAGTATCCCGTGCATATCAGCACCGTATGCAAAATGGTTTAAAAGTGGCATACAGCGGCGTTCCCGGTGCTTTTGCGCATATTACATCTGGAAGAATATTTCCCGATGGAGAACTGGTATCATACCGTGACTTTAAGTCTTGCTATGATTCTGTTTTAAACGGAGAGAGCGATGTGGCGGTTCTCCCCATAGAGAATAGCTATGCAGGAGAAGTGGGACAGACCATAGATCTTATATTTTCGGGCAGTCTTTTTATAAACGGAATATATGAACTGGAAATCCATCAGAATTTGTTAGGATGCTCTGATGCGACAGTTGATGATATAAAAAAAGTAACAAGTCATCCGCAGGCACTCAGCCAATGTCACGACTATATCGCTCTTCGCGGCTTTGACACAGAAGAAGCAAATAATACAGCAGTTGCGGCAAAAGTTGTTGCTGAGAAAAATGACAAGTCTTTGGGTGCTATTGCAAGTGCAGAAACTGCAGAGATTTACGGACTTAAAGTTATAGAAGCAAATATAAATAAAAGCGGAGAAAACACAACCCGTTTTGCAGTTCTTTCAAAAGTAAGAGCATCGTCTTGCTCTCTTTCGAACTCTGTTCTTATGTTTACAGTAAAGAACGAAGCGGGCTCACTTGCCAATGCAATCAGTATTATCGGCAAATACGGCTACAATATGACGGCACTTCGCTCAAGACCTTTAAAGAAACATTCCTGGCAGTATTATTTCTATGTAGAAATCGATGGAACAACAGAAAACGAAAACGGCAGAGAAATGATTAAAGAACTGAGCAAATCCTGTGATAAACTTAAAGTTGCAGGAACATTTGCACCACATAGTGAGATATAGATTAATTGGAGGGAATTTAAAATGAATATGGAATTCAAACAAAAATTACCAATCCCAAAGGAAATAAAAGAGCAGTACCCGATTACATCGGAATTGGAAATCATAAAAGCAAAACGCGACGAAGAAATAAAGGCTGTCTTTGAGGGAAAAGACGAAAGATTTATCCTGATTATCGGTCCGTGTTCAGCTGACCACGACGACAGCGTTATAGATTATATTTCGCGCTTAAGAGAAGTGCAGGAAAAGGTATCTGACAAAATTCTTATCATTCCGAGAATCTATACTAACAAACCCAGAACCACAGGAGACGGCTACAAGGGAATGTTACATCAGCCTGACCCTACCAAGGGTTCTGATATGCTGAAAGGCGTTGTCGCAATCAGAAATCTGCATTTAAGAGCAATTAGAGAAACGCGTTTTACCTGTGCAGACGAAATGCTTTACCCTGAAAATTACAGGTATTTGTCTGATTTGTTGTCTTATGTTGCAATCGGTGCAAGATCCGTAGAAAACCAGAAGCACCGCCTGACTGCAAGTGGACTTGACATTCCCGTTGGTATGAAAAACCCCACATCGGGCGATATTTCTGTTATGATGAATTCAATTACCGCAGGACAACATTCTCATACATTTATTTACAGAGGATGG
>JAZOSI010000058.1:0-16516 GCA_045657065.1 Congzhengia sp.
GTGTTATTTTTCCAATCAACAAGAAAGCTGTCAATTTTTCTTTTAAGTAACATCTTATCACCTCGCTATAATATTATCACAAAATTCCTGCATTTTCAATCGAAATAATCACAAAATTCCGTATATAATTTTATTTTGTATCACAAAATTCCACTATATGCATCTTATATCTTCTTTCGTTCATCCATAAATCTAAAAAATAATAAAGCTGCAACGAAAGTTGCCGCTTTTAAGTTTTTACACTAATTCAAAAAGAAATCATCAATATCTTCTTCAGTCTTAAGAATTTCTCCGTTTTTTACCCCAGACGCCTTTGCTAATTCTACAGAACTTATAAAGCTTTCTTTAAAATCATGACTGAATGCTCGTTCTACCATACTGATAAACACGTTGGATTGTTCTTCTAATTCGGCTTTAAACAACTCGTATTTTGTTTTCAGTTCTTCATCCATTATACATTGTGAATCTATAAATTGATTTACAATTTCCTGTTCTTTTCTATATAAGCTATATCTTCCGAACTCAAACGCAAAAGTTGTGACTGCTTCGGTAAACTCAGAAATTCTGTTATCTCCCGCAAAAGAAGCCAACGAAGCTATTAATTTCACCATTGCTTCCAGCGAAATCCATAGACAGTCTTCAATGTATGTAACCTCTGATATTTTTCCTTCATTAAGCAGAACAGTTTTTTCATTTATTTTATCAGCAAGAGCAGCAACTGCATCAGCTTTTCCTGGATCGATCAGTTCTCTTACCTGCTCTGCGTAATTCCTTATATAGCTTTCGTAAAGACTAAATACATACACTGTGTAAGACCTGTCATCCTGAAGAACAGCTATTTCAGATACTTTATTTGCAATGGTTTTCCAGTCTTCTTTGGTTATATCTCCTGGTGCTTTTCCTTCTGCAAATACTTTTAACATAGCAAATGTTAAAACTGTTACTGATTTCACACTTGTTATAAAAAGCTCATCTTTGTTGTTGTACAATGAAACAGCATTATCATGCAGCTTCTCAATCAACTTTAATGCCTGTTCAATCTTTTCTCCTGCAGATGTCTGCATAAATTTTTCTATTGTAAAATCTTTAATTTGATTCTCTATTTTTTTATCCATAATTATTCGTTTCCAATTGTTTTATCAAACAAAGCTGACAAAGCTTTTGTATTGTTTACTAATGCTCCCAACATATGTTTCTGCTCTATTTCTAAAGACAGGTAGTCTGCTCCATATATGTTTAAAGCACCTGTAAACAGGGTATTTAGATTGTCCCTGAGTGCTTTAGTCTCCACCAAAATAGCATTAATAGACTCTGACATTTCCACAACTGCTTCAATATTTTCCTTTAATGCAAGTATTTCTTCATTTTTCTGTTTATTGAGCTTTGTCTTTTTTGCTGAGAAAATTAAAATTGATGAAAGCAATGTCGCTCCAGCTATTGTCCAGCCTATAGGGCCTGCCAGTGCAAGCAAAGCTTTACCAGCGACCATACCTCCCCCACTTGCTGCTACAGAGCCGCCACCTAACCATGCCAAGGCTGCGTTTGTTGCTGCTGCACCGGACAATGTTGAAATTGCAGTGCCTGTAGAAGCTGTGCCAAATGTTGTTGCCACCCACATGGCTGCTGTTGGTGCCATAAAAGCTACAGATGCTCCTGCGGCAAGACCTGCACCAGCTCCGGTTGCTGCTTTTCTCGCTTCCGCCAGCTCTCGGGCCGCAAACTCACAGGATTCAGTAAATTTTCTTTTATTTATGCTGATTTCATTAAACTCTGTATCAAACGATTTAGGTTTATTTGCGATACTATTTATAAGATTTTCTACAAAACCAATTGTATCCACAGCTCTGGTTCTTTCCATATAAAGCTGAACACCTTTATCGTTCATTATGGTATATGCATCGTTATATTCTGTTATTGAGGCCTGAAGCATACGATCAAGTTCTGTAAACTTTTCTGCAATTTCATCTTTTGCAGATACTGCAGATTCTTTCAGCGCTTCTGCTTTTTCTTTTATTGTATCTGATGCTGCTACCGCTTTGTCTTTTAAAGCTTCTACATCAATGGATGCCATACCTTTATATGCTGCATCCTTAAGATTTTTTATGCTTATTTTCCCTTTGTCTGCCATGATATGACTCCTATCTTTTATTTAGTTTATTACACCGTTTCATAATTATATATTACTTTTTCTTCTTTCTTTAAGCAAGTATTATCCTGTTTTTCTCTTACACCATTATGTGACCGCCATTTTGCCCGGTTAAAGCAACTTTTCTTTAATCCCAGAAAAGATACCACTTTCTTTTAAGAAACGCTGTTTAGGCCAATTTTCTTGCTCTCAGAGCTATTTCTTTTGAATCTTCTTCCTTTGGTATTTGTTATCGACCAATTCATCATTCCTCTTCCCTTCTCTATCTACCACCTGTTTAAATAACTAAATATTTTTTTGCTTCACTAATACCTGTTTTTTCTTCCTGTTGCTTGCTTATAACAATAATCAATTTGTCCGCTTATAACACTCCTCCTTAATTTAGGATGTTTTTTTCGCGACTCTTTCCCTTTTATGATATTCTTTTTCTATTTATGATTTATTCAACAAGCAACGGTTTAACGTAATTCAACGGAATTTGATTATTTTTGCGTTGTTTCCCTATTGCATTTACTTTCCTGATAATATATAATTAAGCCAGTAATAAGCAACGGTTTAACGTAATTCGACGATTTTGAAAGGATAAAATATGGCTAAAGTAATCTCGTTTTTCAACAACAAAGGTGGCGTTGGCAAAACAACAACTACCGTGAATCTTGCCTCTCTTATGGCAATTGACAACAAGAAAGTTCTTGTGTTTGGCGTTGACGAATCTGGTGGCTGCACAGCATATCTAGATGATTTGTCCGCAACAGACAATGATAAATATCTTGGCTACGGTCTTTATGAACTTATCGACGAAGGTATTTATCACATAGGAGATTTTCTCAAACCAACAAGAAGTGAAAACATAGATATCATTCCGCATAACAGTAACCTTGCTCAGGTCGAAGATCTAATTAATCAGAAGGCAAAATCAAAAAGAAAAAATGCTCTTGTTATTCTCAAGGAAACTTTGGAAAATGTACAAGCATTCAAAGACTATGACTACATTTTGATCGACTGTTCTGCACAAGCAAACTCTTTGATTGTACAGAACGCAATACATGCTTCTGACTATGTAATCATTCCTACTTTTGCAGAATATTTCTCTGTAAGTAACCTTAAAAACGCTGCTGCATTGATTATGGATATCAACGAAAAAACAGAAGGTGAAACACAGCTTCTCGGCATCGTTTTCTGTAACACCGAAAACAACTCTCTCAGAGATACATTCATTGAACAAGTAATGAACAGCGAATTCAGCGATTTTCTGTTTGAAAACATTATCCGCAAGAGCATTGCTGTAGGTAAATCTGCTGCGGTAGGCAGAACCTGTGTTGAATACAGCAACAAATCCAACACAGCATTAGACTACAAAGATTTATACGAAGAGATCAAAGAACGTATTGAATACTACGAAAACTATGACGATTCAGAAGATGAAGAGGAATAAAAGATGGCTAAAATATCAGATTTAGGTCCAAAGAAAAAACTTAATGTAAACAAAAAGGCTGAAGTAAGAAATGCTTTCGGTGAAAGCCTTGAAGAAACCACACAAAAAATAAGAGCTGTAAGAAATAACGATTACAGTAACATGGATGTACCAACTGAAGTTATCAGTCTGGATATGATTTATGAAAACGAAAACAATGCAGTATACAGAGCAATAGATACTGACGAAAGCATTGAAAAACTTGCTGAAAGCATCAAGATGTCCGGTCTTATCCATAACATCGCTGTAAGCAAAAAGAAAGATAACGGTAAACCTTATTATCTTCTTCTTTCCGGTGAACGTCGTTTAAAGGCTTATAAACTTCTGAGAGACAGAGCAATCGAAGAGGGAAATTCTTCTGACATAGAAAAGTACAGCAGTATCCAGTGTAAGGTATTCGAAAACTTAACTGATGAAGTTGAACTTCTTATGCTTGATGTAGCTAACCTTGAAACACGCGGTGGTATAGGCGGTGAGAGACGACTTCGAATTGCAACGCAGCGATACAAAGACACTCTCGTTAGATTAGGCTACAGTGAGAAGCAGGCAATTGACCAGCTGATTGAAGTAAGCGACCAGGGCAAATCAACAATTACATTTAATTTGAAAATCATGGAGAATTTTGACGAAAAACTTTTAGCTCTCCTTGATGATGAAACTATAAGCAAAAGAACAGCTATAAAACTTGTTGCAGTCAGTGAAGAACAAAGAGAACGCGTGAGCGCAGCTCTTTACGCCTTTAAAGACGCCGTAGCCGGCGAACCCAAGTCTGTTTACTCCCAAGAGTGGAAAGCTGCTACAAGGGCAATTTCAGTGGCTCTGGAGCCAACATCAGAAGATGAAATAAATAATGGCCTCACAAATGCTGAAAAAGAGATCGATGAACTTATCAAAACAATCAACAACAAAAAAGCAGAACCTAAAGAAGTAAAAAGCATACAGCCTACTGCAAAAAGAACAAGAGCAACATACCTCAATAAATGCAGCAAAATTTTAAATATGGTTGATGAACTTTGTAAAGACGAAGCAATTACCAACATTCGAAATTATGATAAAAAGGCAAAGGGCGATACAGAAAAAGTTACTGTTCAGATTGAAAAAATTATGGAAAAACTTGAAAAACTGAACAGCATACTGAAAGGATGAGTTAATTGAGTCAGAGATTAGTTATCAGATTTCATCAGGACACCCGAAGTGTACTGGATACAATCGCTGCAGAAAAAGGATGGAAAACACCTCATCTTGTGACAAAAATCATTGAGGAATCTGTTCCTTCTCTGGATATATCAAATTACAGAGTCATTAAGGATGAGTACAGAAACCTCAAAAAAGGAATACGCGGCCCAAAAGCAACGAAACAGATGAGTGTATGGCTTTCTGAAGACACACTACAAGCTGTAAACGAAATAGCTGAAAATCATAGAGACAGAATTGTATTTCCAACAACAGTTGTAAGAGACATAACCATAAGATGGCTAGAAAATAACAGTAAACTCTACTAAATAAAGAAAACAAAAGATCAAATCAAGCAGAACAGCCCTCTACCGCCCCAAATTTGCCGAATACAAGGCAGTAGGGAAGGTAAGAGGGTTCTTCTATATTTAAGCAAAAAGCCGAAATTTGCCCCCAAAACGACGGGCTGGCAAAATTTCCATTATCAGCAATAACAGAGGAGGGGAGAGATATGAAAAAGAAAACTGTTACATTCAGATGCGGATGTGGATATATGATACAGGAAGCTGTTCCATTTTTCCCTTGGGCAGGGAAATACATCAATGACATTATCCAGTATGGTAAAATATTTCATCTGGCACAAAATCATGCAATTGAAGTTCATAACAAGAAACTAGACTTCTCTCTTTTACAGTTTGTAAAGTCTCAGAGAGAACAGCGAAAAAATTATGAAAAGCATATAATTGTCGAAAAAAATGAAAATAATCAGCCTCTAATTCGTTTTAAATCGGCTGAAGAGACAAAAAAACTGCTAGAGTTATTACAGAAAGCTCAGGAACAGGAACGCATTCACAAAGCGTGGGAAAAAATCAAAAGCAACGATTAATAAAAAATTACAATTTGTAATCAGAAGGGATACTTCTAAAGTATCCCTATTTTTTTACAAAAATAATAAATTTTTGACCTTTATAATAACTTTTTGATTATCAGAAAGGTTATACACATCAATATTTTCACATCAAACTATGAATAAATTAAGACTTTTAGCATAAAAATTTAATAGGACAAAGAAAAAATTTGTTCAGATAGATTCTATCATTTATATAAATTTTTATAAGATTTATAGTTGTATAAAAGGTGGTGGAAGCTTTCCCCATTACAAAGTGGAAGGAAAAAACTTAAGAGGTGGAAGGATTCCCCGAAGGTGGAAAAAAACCCACTAAAATAAAGGAAAAATCCCCCACCAAAGGTGGAGGATTTCCCCAAAAAAACATAAAAAAACACTAAAACTTTAAAACATCATCTTATATATCTGTGACATCAAATTTTGGTACTTTAAACCGTGATTTTAAAAGTCCATCGTTGTCTATAAACCGGAGATTATCGCGAATTAAACGGTCACAAGCATCATATTCTTTCAAAAGATTCTGAAGAGACTTCTTTAAATATTTTTTTCTAAACTTAACTTCTCCACGTCCATCCCAGAAAGAATCTGTTCCATATTCTTCCATTGCACAGCTAATAAAATCTTTAAATTTCATTTCCTTCAACAAATTATTTATATTGTTGAGAATCAGTGAATCTTCTTTATCATCAACATTTCTGATATCTTCCCAAACAGCATCAACTAAAATATCAAAAAACTGATCAAAACGATATCCATCATTGATTTTTTGGCCTTTATGATTAGTGCGTTCATCACTTACACCATATTTCAATCTCTTTTTACTAATATAATCATCAGTCAAAATACGTTTAAATGCTTTTGCAAGATTATATCGTTTTTCAGTATCAGAATATTGAAGTGTAGGATTTAGTACAATAGGATGCTTAGATTCATCAGGTTCATTTTCATTTTCGATTATCTGACGAAGAATTTCCTGTTTCTGCTCTGCTGTGATAGTTCTGTCATAGCTTACTTTGTAGTTGGCAATATCATTATCCGTACTACGCTGCATTACGCGCATTTCCTCTTCAGATTTCATTTCAACAACAAAAAGAAGTTCCATTGTTTTTCCGTTATATTTAATTTGACGGAAATTTTCATGTTCTTTTTCTTTGTTGAGGATATGTTTTTTTATTTTACCTTTTTCGTCTCTAATAGGCTCATCTTCAATATCAATTCTGATATCAGAAAATTCGTTGATTTCGTAAATTGCTGGGAGAAGAACAGCTTTTCTCAAATCTTTGAATTCTTTATAGCCATCAACCAAATTTGATATCTTTCTATTATCTTTGCCTGGCTCGTAATAAGGAGACATCAATTTTCTCAATGTATCAACTTTAATACGAAGGCTGCCTTTTTGTTCGCCCTTAAGTGCTTCATATTTCAAAATTTCGTAAAGGCGACCAGAATAAGTACCTTTCATTTTCATAATGCCTGGGACATAAAGACGAGTATAACCAAGAGTCATATGTCCGGATTCGTTCTGTGTCAACATTTTTGAAACATTAACAAGCAAATCTTTACCTGTTCCGGTCAAAGCAATTTCAACTTTGTTGGAACGGCGAAGAGGGGAAACACGTTCTACCAAGGTAATTCTGTTTGCAAGATATTTACTGTCTGGATTATCATCAATTACAAAAAGGTGATTATCCTGCAAGTTGCAGCAGGCAGTAAAAAAATCAGACCAAGCCTTACCTCCGCTTGCCGGACTTAACCCAGCCATTGCATGATATTCATCAATATCAAGATAAACAACGTTATCGCTACTGTCTGACAATAATGTCAGCATATATGTGAAAACTTTGTTCTCATATGTTGGGAGACAATATCTGTAGTTTTTTATCAAATGGTTTGCTTTCATCGGATTCGAATGAATCTTTTGAAGCAGCGCGGAGGTATTGATTCCCGTTGATGGGGACCCGGATGACTTATCGTTATAAGGCATAAAATTCTCCTTGTTTTAGCGTTTGAGGTGGAAAGCCTCAGAATATCAGCTAAATTATATACTATTTTTGCATATTTGTACAGTGAAAAATTTAGGCTCAAATTTAATTGAGTTTCTTTTTTTGTTATAGATAGATTTCTCTTTTTTTAATCTTTTTTATTAAGATTTATTATGTATAAAAGGAGGTGGAAACTTTCCCCGTGAAAGGTTGAAGAATTCCACGCAAAAGGTGGAAGGTTTCCCCGAAGGTGGATGAATTCCCCCAAAAAAGTGGATGAAAAACCCTGAAATCAAAGGTGGAACAATTCCCCCAGAAAATAAATTAAGAAAAAGAATTTTTATGTATAGAATTTTTTTCGTGCACCTATGCTTGTAAAACATAAAAAAGAATTAAGGTGGAAAGATTCCCCGGAAAAAGAGAGTAATTTTTATGAGAAACTTTGCTGCAGAGGTGGAAGCTTTCCCCACAAAAAAGGGGTAATTTTCAAAGGTGGATGAATTCCCCCAAAAAAAATGAAAAAAACTGAGGTGGAAACTTTCCCCGAAAAAAAGGACTAATTAATATTTTGCTAAATGTTTCCTCTCGAGAGATACAAGGTGCGGTGGATAGAAAACAAAAGTTAAAAGGTGGAAGGATTCCCCCAAAAAAAGAGTAATTTTGAAGAGGTACTTTGCTGCTGAGGAGGAAAGATTCCCCACAAAAGCAATGTAATTTTCGAAGGTGGAAAGATTCCCCGAAAAAAACCACAAATTTGAGGTGGAAAGATTCCCCGAAAAAAGGGACAAATTTATATTTTGTAGTATCTTTCCTTTCTGTACATACAAGATGTGGTGTATGGAAAACAAAAGTTAAAAGGTGGAAGGATTCCCCCAAAAAAACGAGTTATTTTGTAGGGTTAATTATCTGCTGAGGTGGAAACTTTCCCCACAAAAAAGGGGTAATTTTTTTGGAGGTGGAGGAAATCCCCTGAAAAAATTAAAGAAGGGGAGGAATCTTTTCCCGTAAAAAAGATTAAAAAATTCAAAATAATGTTCCTTAAATCAGACATGTAAGGGGGAAAGAGCAAAATTTTGTCTAAAAATTTGCATAAAATAATATTTTAAATAAAAATTATTCTTTAGAGCAGATTAAAAGGTGGAAGGATTCCCCCAAAAAAACGACAAAAATCAAGATAAGGTGGAAACTTTCCCCGAAAAAACGAGCTAATTTTTAAAAAGGTGGAAGGATTCCCCGCAAAAAATAGTTAAAGTTATTCAAAGGTGGAGAAATTCCCCGAAAAAATGCATAAAAAATAAGTAAATTAATAATGCGTAAAGTTGATGTACTTTACACATATAAATGAACTAGAAAACCCTGGTTCCACCTTGACAATAAAAAAATCTGTGATATATAATAAAATCAACTTATTTTTCTACATCTCTACAAAGAGAAACCGGGATAATTCCCATTTTATACCGTAGGTTAAAGACTACGGAATTTAGAAGACGACTCCAAGGGATTGGTGTGCGTCTTTTTTTATTAGAATTCTGAGGAATTTGTACGAGTAAAAAAGAAAAGGTTATAGCAGTAAATATTACAAATTGGAGTTGTTTGGAGTATATTTACTAAAAGTTATATCCTTCTGGTTTGAATCGTTGTTCCTGAAATTGAATTCTAAGGGAGTTTGACTGTAGAAAATAAGTATATACGGTCAGAGATTTTCTCTGTAATATTTGATTTAGGGACAACGAAAGTTGTCCTATTTTTTTTGGAAAGGATTTGAATATGATGGATTTGAGTTATGTACCAGAAAAAATTGTGGACACCGAGTCGATCACTCGAAAAGAATGGTTAGAATACCGAAGAAAAGGACTCGGTGGAAGTGATGCTGCAGTTATATTTAATGCATCTAAATGGAAATCCAGAAGAGAGCTTTACTTTGATAAAAGAGGTTACTTTTCTGATGAAGAACCTGAGAACTGGTTCTCTCTTGATGCAGGGAATATGATGGAGCCACTGATACGAAAACTTTTCAGTAAAAAAACAGGGTTTGAAGTTTTTAAAGATACTTGGCAGTATAGACATCCTCTTTATCCGTTTATGCTGGCGGATGCAGATTTCTTCTTTTATGACCAGGATGGAAATCTCTGTGGAGGAGAGATAAAAACAACGGACCCATCTAACTTGGACCAATGGAACCCAGGAATAGTTGGAAGAGAAGGCAGAATACCTGTTAACTACGAATTTCAAGTAAGACATTATATGTGTGTGTTTAATCTGGAACGTTGGGATGTAATTTGTTCTTACGGATACAGTGCAGACAAAAGCATAATTGTTACGGTATACAGAGATTTAGAGTTTGAGGAAATTCTGATTGAAGAGGAAAAACTCTTTTGGGAAAACCATATTATGACCGGGATACCACCGATGGAATTTTCAATATCAGATCGAGCTGTCAAAAGATTGCGAAATTTGGTAAGTCCTCCTTCAAAAAGGACAAAGGGAATTTCAGTAGTGGAACTGGATGGTTCATTGGTTAAGTCAGCAAACGATTTCATCAGCAAATACGCTGAAATGAATGAGCTGAAGAAAAAAGCAGATGAAATCAAAGAAGAACTGAATGCTTTGTCAATACCATTTACCGATGCAATAGGTGAGTGCGATAAAGGGGCGTTATTTATTCCCGGAAATGAAGAAGAAGCTTTCGAAGTAAGCTTTGCTCGTCAATTCAGAACCGGCGTAGATAAGGACAAACTGATTTTGGTTTATCCTGATATTTATGAGGAACTGAAGACAGAAAGTGAAACAAGGCCATTTTCAATAAAGAAAAAGAAAATAGCTGCAGTGAGAAAGTTACTTAAATAGAAGGGGAGAAAGGCCATGACAGAAGATAAGCAAAGTAGTATAGTGGCAAACTATATTCGTAGGTTAAATTCTTCTGAAAGTTATTTTTGTGTGTGCCTTTGCAATACCAAAAAAGGAGAAGAGGGAATACCTCTTGAGGTAAAAACAAAGAACACAAAAAAAGGAAGCATTGACTTTGTGGCTGTAGGATATGCATTGCCAACCTATACCGGAATAGACATTAAGTTTATAGGCCAGTGGGAGAGCAGCAAATACGGATCACAATTTAAGGTATCATCGTTTGAAATCATCACTCCGGAAACGGAGGAGGGAATTTATTCCTTTCTCACCTGTGGAAGGATAAAAGGAATAGGACCTAGAAATGCGCGAGCAATAATTGACAGGTTTGGGACGGAATCTTTAAAAGTTCTTGAAGATACACCGGAAAAACTTTTATCAATCAGAGGAATCGGAGAGAGAAAGCTGCAGAGAATAGTTAAATCATATAGGGCATCAGCCCACCTAAATAGAATAGGTACTTTCCTTGGCCAGTATGGTGTAGGGATAGAGAAGGCAATTTCTGTTTACGAAAAGCTGGGACCCGAGTGTGTGGATTTGATAAAAGTTAATCCTTTTATCCTGATGGAGGTAGAAGGAATAGGATTTTTAACTGCAGATAAAATAGCTCGTTCATTAAGAACTATGCTTACAAGCAGTAAAAGAATAGATGCAGCATTGGTATATCTGTTTGAACAGGTAAAAAGTGAAGGAAATCTTTATTGCGAGGAAGAGCTGTTGAAACAAAGAGCACTAAAACTCTTAAATGAAGACCTTGAAGAAATGAAGCTTTCTCCGGAATTGTTTGACAATATTTTTAGTCAATTAGTTTTGGAAGGAAAGTTTATTAAAAGGTTAGGGAGATATGTGTTTTCAAAAGAGACAGAGACAGTGGAAAAAGAATTGTCTCAGGCTATTCACTATCATATGAGTTTGAAAGATATTTCTGAAAACTTGAAAGACAAGTATATGAAATGTTTTGAGAAATGGGTAAAAACTCAGAATGAAAGTGATGGTGTTGTTCTTTCGGACGCACAAAAAAATGCCGTGAGAACAGCTCTTTGCAATAAATTGAGTATCATTACCGGATGCCCGGGAACCGGAAAAACTATGATAGTGAAAACAATTATAGAAATTATCCAAGAAGTATCTCCTTCCAGGAGTATAACTTTGTTGGCCCCTACCGGTAAAGCTGCAAGACGTATGGCTGAAGTGACAAAGATGCCTGCATATACAATTCATAAAACTTTGGGAATATTTCAAGCAAAAGAAGAAATGCTGATTTCTGCAGCATTGCCAGATGATGGAATTGTAATAGTAGACGAGACATCTATGGTAGACATATTTGTCGCCAATAGCTTATTCAGAGCGTTGCCATATTCTTCACAAATAGTGTTTGTAGGTGATCCGGATCAGCTTCCTTCAGTAGGACCGGGAAATGTTCTCAGAGAAATGATTCGTTCAAAAGAGATTCCTGTGGCAGTCTTGGACAAAATATACAGACAAGGACCAACTTCATCCATTGCTGAAAATTCAGCAAGGATCAACTCCGGAAATACGGTTCTGAAAATCAATGAAAGCTTCAGATTTTATAAAGCTGAAAATGAGCAGGATGCACAAAAGCAAGTAATTGAGCTGTATATAGAAGAAGTTAACAGAGTGGGTTCCGAAAATGTAGTGATTCTTTCTCCGACAAGAAGGATAGGAGCCGTTTCTGTCAATGAATTGAACAAGGCTATACAGGAAATAGCAAATCCTCAAAGATATGGTGAACTAAGTGTAACTATCGGTGCTGTATCATACAGATGCCGTGACAGGATAATTCAACTAAAGAATACTGAGTTTATATCCAACGGTGACGTTGGCGTAATCAGGAAAATTAATACGATAACTGATGAAGATGGTGATCAGGAAATTCGATTTGATATTGAATTTGAAGGTGGATACCGCATTGAATATTCTAAAGAAGACATGAAAAATGTGGATTTAGCCTATTCATTGACAATCCATAAGTCACAGGGAACTGAGTTTAAATCGGTTATTTGTCCGATTTTGAATACAGCTCCTGACGTTATGCTTAAAAGAAATCTCTTATATACTGCAGTGAGCAGGGCAAAAGAGAAATGTATTCTTGTTGGGGATGCGCCTGCAATCAGAAAATGTATTTTAACCAACGATGTTCATAAAAGAAAAACTTTTATGGCGGATAGGATTCATGCTCATCGGGTTAAGAGCAGGAATTATGAAACAACAGCATAAACCCGATTTACTACCAAAAGAGTAAATGGTTTGCAGAATAAATATGTGAGGTAAGATTCCATGAAAAAAAGAGCATTGTGTATAACAATAGCTTTAACTATACTGTTTTCTTCGTGTATGGCAAAACAAAAGGTTCCAGAACAAATAACTGATGAAGTAATCAGCTATGATTCTGTTGTGAACCACACATTGCGTGAAGAAGAAAAACCTGCTGCGCAGGAAAAGAAGAAAATAGAAAAATTTCAGGAAGATAACCCAGATGTGATTGCGATGATAAATATTCCTGATACATTATTGGACTTTCCCGTAATGTATCGCGACGGAGAAGAAGAGTACTATCTCCGAAAAGATATTAATGGAGAATACGATATAGGTGGACTGCCTTTTATGCAGCAGAGATGTTCATTATATGAAAACAACATTATAATTTACGGCCATTATTTTAAGACCGGTGAGATGTTTGGATGTTTGCATAACTATATTGATAATCCTGATTATTATAACAATCATAAAGACATTTTTATTTCTACACCCATTGAAGAACAGGTTTGGCGAATCTTTGCCGTTTGCATAATGACAGTGGAAGAAGAAGGGTTTGTATATAACTCATCAGACCATATTGCCTTCGAGACTAAAAAGGAGTTTGAAAGATATCGTTCTGTAGTGGAGAAGAAGAACACTGTCGCAACAGGAGAAACAATAGAGTTCGGGGACAGATTATTGGTTCTGTCCACCTGTTTTGATTATTCAGGAGGGAATAAGAGGGTAGTAGCATTTGCAAAAGAAAAGAAATAGAAATTGGAGAAAAATATGAACGATACACAGAAAAAAGACGTTCAAATCAGCAAATATCAGACAGGTAAAAAGCTGATTGAATTAGTGAGTCGCCTTAAGCCAGGTTATCCGGCACAAAATAATGATGCAAATATAACTTTGCACCATAACTGGTCAAAAATAGGGATAACTTTATTGGATTACAGTAATGGAACTGGTCCCAAAACCATTTCATGCAGGTGTAATATTGATCCGGACCTCATAAGGTACCTTTTGGAAAACCTTAAAAATATGATGTTTCTGGCGATAACCAAACCTGCAGCAGCACAGTTTTCTTACAGTGAAGAAAAACTAATTTCAAAAAGGAGAAATGAAGATGGAACTTCTCCTATGACAAAACTGAAAATAAGTAGAATTCCTGTAGGACAGGATGGTCAGCCTCGTAAGCAACCATGGATTGTCCAGATTGAAAATGGTACAGCAATTCCCGAAACAACGCGTACAGGGGGAACAATGGCTCAGAAAGGAAGCTATAAGGTAGCCTCTGTTGCAAATATTACACTGACCGACAAAGATATGTTTTCTTTGCTCAGTGATGGGGACAGCTATGTCAGAAATTGGGAAGTAATTGCTGGAGCAAACTTGATCCGATATGATGTTGGCAAAGAATTGAAAGGAGAAAACAAATGAATAAGATAGGTTTCAATCCACATGATTATCTGATAGCAGTTACAGTTAAAAACACCGAAGGAGAGGATGTGTTTGCACCGTATCTGCCGGTAAAAGTTAGTGAGGTCTGGTTTAGAAATGAATATCCGAAAGGAAGGATAAGTACAGAAATGATGGGGTTATCCGGCGATTCCGCAACATTTAAAGCAAGTATATATCTTGATTTAGCAGATCCGTTACCTGTTGTAGAGGGGACAGCAACAAGATATATAGAGGACGGTAAGTATTTTGTTACAGCTGCAGAAACTGCAGCCGTAGGTAAAGCATTATCCAGACTTGGTTTTGGAACACCGTTGGATGCTCAATTGAATGATGAAATTGCAAAACGAGGCGATACAGGTCTCGAAGAAGGAATACCGGTGGATAACCTTACCAATATTTTACCGACTTATCCTAAAGTAATGAAAAAAGATCAGGACACTGAATCTGTGCCAGAAAAGGCGAAAGAAGAGAAACCAAAGAAGACAAGAAAAAGTCGAAATGCGGATTCTCTTTTAAATGACGATGCCCCTATAGAAGCTCCTGAACCACAGTCTGATGGTACGGATGGTATTCCAAGAACATTTGATGAAGCACGAAATGTGACAATTACATTCAAGAGTGCTGCATGGACGGGAAAACAGATGGGGGATATTCTGAATTCCAAGACACAAAGTCCGGAATTTATTTTAGAGTATATTCTTAAGAGCGTTAAAAAGGAAAAGTTTCCAAAAGAATATGCTGCTGCAGAAATACTGCTGGATAATTTGAAGGCTGCATAGCGCATTTCCTTCTCTTTTTCAGCAAATGGGGAGGAAATATGAGTAATTTAGATTTTGATTTCGATATTATTTGGGTGTGTGAGCAACTAGGTTTTCCAATACAGTTGAATAACAAACGTTCATTTAATGTCGATTGTCCGTTTTGCGGCAGGCAGAAAAAGCTGAATGTGAATATCGAAAAAAACACTTTCAGATGTCCAGCCTGTGACGCGCACGGAGGGATGCTGGCCTTATATCAGCAGATTTGTGGTCTTGAAAGTACAAAAGAGGCGAGAAAAGAACTTTACAGGATATATAACGGTGATATTTATGTCAATCGCGATATAATTAAAAAGCATAAGAAGACTATTGAAGATCTTCCGCCTTTATGTGCAGCCACGGAATTAAAAACGAGAAGTGCAACATATGTTGCACTTCTCGATAACTGCAGTTTGTCACAAAGACATCAAACAGCATTGATGAAAAGAGGTTTGTCTGAAGAAGCTATAAAAAAAGGCCAGTACAGATCGGTTCCTCAGGTTGGGAGAATATCTTTGGCAAGAAAACTTGAAACGATGGGATACGAATGGAAGGGTGTACCGGGATTTTCAAGAAATGAAAAGGGACATGTGCAGATTACTGAAAACCAAAGTGGTATTTTCATACCAATACGTATGCGAGATGGAAAGATATCTGGAATGCAGATTAGATTCGATAACAGTAAAAATGGCAGAAGATACATATGGTTTACCAGTAATAATTTAAACGAGGGATGCAGTGTAACTGGAATCGAGCAGATACACTATGTTGGTTTCTCGGAGGAAATACCGAAACTTATCGGCATTACAGAAGGCCCATTGAAGGCTGATGTTGCACATCATCTTTTGGGAATTCCATTTATAGCAATTACGGGAGTTTCCAACACATCACAGCTTGAAAGTAATTTGACAGAATTGAAAGCGTTAGGTGTGAAGGAAATACACGAGTTTTTCGATATGGACTATTTTACAAAACCTACAGTCAAAACAGCTGTGGATAAAGCCCATGATATAATTTGCTCTGTTGGTTTTGATAAAGTATTAAGGCGAAGATGGAATGAAAACTATAAAGGAATTGATGATTATGCATTAGCAAGACAACAGGGAATCCTAAAATAGAAAAATGGTCAAGGTATATTAAACCTTGACCATTTTTATTTATTAGTGAATAAGATATAGCTAAACATAATGATGAGATTATTTAAAATTAACCTACATAATTTATTTGTTTGATTGATATGTAGGTTAATTTATGGTATAATAATAAAAAACAAAGGAAAGGGGAGAGATTATGACATCAAATATAGTTATAGAATACAAAAACCTTCTGATAAAAGAAGAAAAATTGAATTACGAAATTACTGTACTCCCTGTAGGATATATTTCAAAAAAGGTTATCCAGGGAAAAGAG
>JAZOSI010000059.1:0-5872 GCA_045657065.1 Congzhengia sp.
CTAAAAGGTCAGTTGTGGCACTGATGGCACCTTCCAGCAAATCAGGGTTTTCCTGCATTATATAATCGATTACAGCTTCGTACATATCTTCTTTACTTACGTCGCCATATTTATAGTACACATCAATTAACTCTATGATGCCCTTTATATATTTTGAGGCTGTTTTTCCTCTTTCGTCTGCCGATACCGTGATGCACGAAAACATCATAAGGCAGACAAGAATTGCAGCAACTACTCTTTTTTTCATAATGTTCCTCCTACATATGTTCGGGAGCTTCTATTCCTAAAACTGAAAGTGAGTTTTTGATTGTCTGTCTGCAAGCAGAAACAAGTGCCAGACGGGCATCTTTCAGCGCTTCATCTTCGCACGCAACCTTACACGCACCGTAGAATGCGTGGAATGCTGCCGCTAAATCCATAGAATACTTTGTAATTCTTGAGGGTTCTCTTACCTGCGCTGCCGCTTTTATTTCTTCGGGGAATTTTGCTATCATTTTCATAAGTTCTATTTCTTTGGCATCACAAAGAAGTTCGGGATTTATGTCTTTGAAGCTCTTAACATTTGCACCCTGCTCTTTTAATGCATTGATAATGCCGCAGATACGGGCATGAGCATACTGTACATAGAATACGGGGTTTTCGCTTGACTGGCGTACTGCAAGTTCTAAGTCAAATTCAAAATGACTGTTTGCCTGACGGAGATTAAAGTAAAATCTTGCCGCGTCAACGCCTGTTTCTTCCAATAAATCATTTAATGTGATAGCTTTACCTGTACGCTTTGACATTCTTACTGCTTCGCCGTCACGCACAAGTCTTACCAACTGCATCAGAATAATTTCAAGGCGGTCAGGATTTACACCAAGGGCTTCCATTGCGGCTTTGAGTCTTGCCACATGGCCGTGGTGGTCTGCACCCCAGATGTCGATTGCCTTGTCAAAGCCTCGTGTTACGAGTTTATTTTTGTGATAAGCGATGTCTGCGGCAAAATATGTATAAAAACCATTTGCACGAACTAAAACATCATCTTTCTCTAAACCGAACTCTGTCGCTTTGAACCAGATAGCACCGTCCTGTTCATAGGTATAACCGCGCGCTGTTAATTCTTCTACTGTTTTTGCTACTTCGCCGCCATCATGAAGCTTGCTTTCGTGGAACCATACATCGTAGTTGATGCGGTACTGTGATAAGCCTTCCTTTAAGCCGTCGATATTTTTATATAATGTTTCTGCGATGAGTTTCTCTTTTGCTTCTTCTTCAGGTACATTGATGTATGAGTCGCCGAATTTATCGAAGAAATTCTTTGCGTGTTCTTTTACATCATCACCATGGTAGCCGTCTTCGGGGAACTCTACTGCATCTTCGCCTAAAATTGCCTGCTTGTAACGAGCTAAGAGTGACACTGCAAGCTTTTCAATCTGATTGCCTGCATCGTTTACATAGAATTCTTTTGTAACATCAAAACCTGCTAACGCCATAATGTTAGCAAGACAGTCACCTAAAGCACCGCCTCTTGCATTACCCATGTGCATAGGACCTGTGGGGTTAGCACTTACATATTCTACGTTTACAGTTTTACCACCGCCGAAATCACTCTGACCAAAGCGGTCTCCCTCTGATTCTGCTGTTTCGATAATTTTTGTAATATAAACAGGGTTTAATTTGAAATTGATAAAACCTGCCCCTGCAACATTAACTTCTGTAATGTAGGTGCCTTCTGTCACCATATTTTCTACGATTATATTTGCAATGTCACGAGGTGCACGGCGAGCTTCTTTTGCCATAAGCATAGCCGCGTTGACTGAAAAATCGCCAAACTCTTTTTCTCTGGGTTCTTCTATTGCATAATCGGGGATTGCCGAAAAATCTATGGTGCCGTCATTTTTTGCTTTATTGAGCGCATCGTCGGTCACCTTTTTTATAAAAGCTTTTGTCTCTTCGTATAGAGTCATTTATTCTTCCACCTTTCTTATCTTCACCGTAAGGTTGTTTCTGACAGGCTGACAACTGTTTAACTGAACATAGTAGTCAAGATTTACCTCGCCGCCGTCATCGGTCATATCTACTGACATTTCATTTGTAAAAACATCAACTGTCATATTTCCATGGGGGGTGCGATAAATTCCTGTATATTGTTTGTTTTCTTCAAAAATCATCTGGGATGAACCCATTTTCTTTCCGAAGCGTATCATCGAAACATAATCGTCTTTAATCTTTAAAGTCGTTGTGGTATTGTCATACCCTGTAATTTCACTGCCCTCATAGGACACGAAATATCTTCCGTTTTGTTTTTTATATTTACCGGTAGTTGTCAGTTCGAAACTGTCTTCTTCTCCGTCAACCGTATGTTTGCCGATTAAAGTGATTAAAGCATTGTTGTTCATGATTTTTCCTCCAATCACACATAATTTTCTATGTTTATTTTTTCGATTTTTTCTGAAATTTTGCGGTCTAAAAATTCTGATGCAAGCTCACGAAAACCCTCGGGGGTGTCACTTACATAGAATTTGTGTTCGGGTGTACCATCTGATAAAAGATCTTTTTCCGACAGATAATCCTTTACATATCCTGCAGAAATTTTACCCGGGTCGATTAAAGTAACACCCTCACCCATAATTTCTGCTATCACTTCTTTTAAAAGGGGATAATGGGTGCAACCCAAAATAAGAGTGTCAACTCCTGCCGTCTTTATGTCTGCTAAGTATTCTTTTGCGATAATGCGTGCAACTTCTGACTTTGTGTGACCGTTTTCAACCAACGGCACAAACAAAGGACACGCACGAGCATAAGTTTTTATACTTTCGTCGAGTTTTGCTATCTCTTTTTCATAAGCGCCTGAACGGATTGAACCCTGTGTGCCTATGATACCGATTTTTTTGTTTTTTGTTGTGCTTACCGCAGCTTTCGCTGCCGATGAAACAACCCCGATAATGGGCATCTTCACTTCATCCTTTATTACAGGAAGTGCGATTGCACTTGCAGTTCCGCATGCAACAACTATCATTTTAAGGTCGAATTCTTTTAAAAACTTAATGTCGCTACGAGCGTATTTTATAATTGTTTCGTTTGATTTTGAGCCATAGGGAACTCTTCCCGTATCGCCAAAATATACGATTGATTCATTTGGCATTATCTCCATAAGTTCTTTTACGCAGGTAAGCCCTCCAAGACCTGAATCAAATACGCCGATAAATTTTTCGGGCATAATTTTACGCCTCCTGTGCAAGTTCTATTACTTTGTCTAAAAGGTCAGAATATTCTATTCCCGTAGCACCCCAAAGCATAGGATACATACTGATATTTGTAAATCCGGGAAGTGTGTTTATTTCGTTTAAGTAGATTTCTTTTGTTACTTTATCTACAAAAAAGTCAACCCGTGCTAACCCTGTGCAATCGCAGGCTAAAAATGCCTTTACTGCCAGTTCTCTTATCTTATCTGAAATTTCTTCTTCAATTTCTGCCGGAATCTGTGTTCTGGTTTCTGCGTTTTCGTACTTGGTGTTGTAATCGTACATTTTTTCTGTGGTGATTACTTCGCCTAAAACGGAAGCGGAAGCAGTTTCGTGGTTACCTAAAACTGCACATTCAAGCTCACGGATATTCATTTTCTTTTCTATTAAAATTCTTCTGTCTTCTAAAACTGCCACTTTTAAAGCGTTTTCTAATTCTTCTTCTGTTTCTACCAAAGACACGCCCACAGATGACCCTGCGTTAGAGGGTTTTACAACTACGGGGTAGCCGAATGATGATTTAATTCTTTCGTTTATCGCATTAAAATCTTCTGCTTCTTTCTTTGTTATGTAAAAACCGGGTGTTACAGGGATGCCTGCACACTCTAAAATGTTTTTGGTAAAGATTTTATCCATACAAAGAGCTGAACCTGTCACGCCGTTGCCCACATAGGGAATCTGTGCAAGCTCAAACACACCCTGGATTGTGCCGTCTTCGCCGTTTTTGCCGTGAAGCACAGGGAAGAAAACATCAACCTTGATTTTTTCATACTTGCCGTTATCAAGGAGTATGAGACCTTCTGTCTTGGGGCAATGAGAAATCACACAGGGGTAGCAGTCGTGATGCTCCCATGAACCGTCAAGGAGTGACTCGTCGTCGCCACGGTATAACCAGGTAGCGCCCGTCTTTGTGATACCGAATTTTATAATTTCATATTTTTCTTTATTTAAATTTTTCAGAATGTTGTATGCAGACTTACACGAGACCTCGTGTTCTGATGATTTTCCGCCGAAAATTACGCATAATTTTGTCATTTTACAGACCTCCCGAAGTTATAATCATAACAAATCTATTATATTATAGTACATTTTAGGTATCATTACAATATTTTTTTGGATTTTTATATGTAAATTTAACACAATTGTAATGATTTTCAGATTGACTTTTAAAATACTCTGTGACATAATGACTTTAAACATAAAATCTTATGCGAAAGCGTAGGTGTTTAACATGAAAAATAACAAAAAATCCGAAAGTTTCTGGTTTAAAATCTGGCCCTATTTAAAAGAGTTTAAACTGAAGCTTATTTTTTCAGTTATTTGTTCTTTAATTGTAGGTGCATTCGTGGCAATTCAGCCGTTAATCATCAAATACATCGTAGATGACGGTATAGCAAACGACGCTCTTTTAGGCAACGAAAAAATAAAGTATGTTGCCTTTATGTGCGTTGTTTACCTGATTGTTTCAGGTGCAAGAATCCTGACATGGGGATTAGGGTACAAAAGAATTTTCTCAGCTTTAGAGGGGGCTCTTTTTAACCTGAGAAGTAAGTTTTTTGCTCATATTCAGGTTGTGGGAATGAAATTCTACGAAAAGACCTCCGCAGGTGAACTTTTTAACAGCATCATGGGGTCTCCCATGGCAACTATCAAGCAGTATATGACCAGTATGTTCACCACTATTCCCTATCAGATTGTGGCACTTGTGATTTCTTTGTCGGCACTTATTTATTACGATGCGGTGCTTACTGCCATTTTGCTTTTTACCACTATCTTAATGGCGCTTTTCAATAAATTTGCCCGAAAGAAAATCAGAAAACTCTCTGCCGACTACATAAAAACCGAATCGGAAACAAGTAAATACTTATCAGACACCTTAAACGGTATTGACGCCGTTGAAATATACTCCATAAAAGACAGCACATTATCTAATTTCCAGTCAAGGATTACAACAATGTATGAAAAAGGCATTGATATGGCAATGTCCCAGTACAAAGAATCAAGTAAAATCGAATTTTTGCGATATGCCTGTACTGCGGTAATCTATCTTGTTGGTGCTATTTCTTGTGTTTACAGAGGCGTATCTGTGGGTACACTTTACGCGTTTTTGTCAAGTATGGGCGAGATTCTGATGATTTTAATCACATGGCTTAATCTCTCCTTACAAAAAGCAAGCGCAACGTCAGGTCTTACCAAAATCACCGATGTTTTAGAAACGAAAAGTTCCGTTCCCGAAAAGGAATCAGGTCTTAAAGATATCACTATCTGCAAAGAATCAAATCAGGCAAAGGACGCTCCTTGTGTTGAGTTTTCCGATGTTACTTTTGCATACGATTCAAAAGATATATTTAAAAACTTCAACTGCAATATAAAATACGGCGAATCGGTAGCGTTAGTCGGCTCATCAGGAAGCGGAAAATCTACATTTTCTAAACTTTTGATGCGACTTTACGACGTAGATGACGGCAAGGTAAAAGTACACGGTCAGGATGTAAAAAATTATGCCATCCACGACCTGCGTACAAGCTTTGGCGTTGTTCCCCAGAATCCGTTTATCTTCTACGGTTCTATCTGGGACAACATAAAACTTGCCCGACCCGAAGCATCAAACAAAGACATCATAAAAGCTATGGAAATTGCCCAAG
>JAZOSI010000060.1:0-6983 GCA_045657065.1 Congzhengia sp.
TAGAAGTTGAAGTTGAAGTAGATTTAAAAGGAAATGTTGTAGAAAAAGATGTTGAAAAAGTAAAAGAACAAGCAAAACAAGTAGTAAAAGCAGAAGCAACATTTATCACTAAAGATGAAGCTAAAGCAATTGCATTCAAAAATGCAAATGTTAAAGAAAGTGAAGTAGCAAGATTAAAAGTCAAATTAGATAAAGAATATGAAGTAACAGAAGATGTAAAATCAAAAATTGCAGATGCTTTTTATGCAGGTTGCTGTAACGACGCCGAAACAAAAGCTGAAATCAAAAAGACAAACGATGAAAACAGCTATGTTATGGATACACATACAGCAGTTGCTAAAAAAGTTTACGAAGATTACAAAAAAGAAACAGGGGATACAACAAAAACTGTTATCGTATCAACTGCAAGCCCCTTTAAATTTGCAGACAGCGTTCTTTCTGCAATTAAAGGAAATATAGAGTCAGAAAATGAATTTGAAATGTTAAAAGAATTGTCAAGAGAATCTGACCTTATCATTCCTGAATCATTGGCTACATTGGAATCAAAACCTGTAATTTTCACTACAACATGCGAAAAAGAAGAAATGTATGATGTGGTAAGTCAGATGTTAAATCTTGCATAGGAGGAAAAAATGGACTGGATCAAATTATCAATTTCTACAACTACAGAAGGCATAGAACCCTTGTGTGCAGTTTTGATGAGTGCTGGAATTTTTGGTGTGGAAATTGACGACAGTACAGATTTTCACAATTTTCTTGAAAACAACCGCGATAAGTGGGACTATGTTGACGATGACCTTTTAAAAGCACATGAGTCAGGCTCGTATGTAAGTTTTTATGTTACAGATGATGCTGATGGAAAAGAAACCGTATCTTTGGTAAAAACTGCGCTCATATCTTTAAAGGCGCAGGATGAAGATGATGAATTCGGAACTTTAGAAATCAGCGGGATCAATATGAAAGAAGAAGACTGGTCAGAAAACTGGAAACAGTATTTTAAACCTCTGGAAGTAGGGGAGAAAATACTGATACTTCCTGAATGGGAAACTCTTGATAAGCCTACTGACAGAACGGTATTTACAGTAAATCCCGGTATGAGCTTTGGTACAGGCGCTCACCATACAACACAGCTCTGTATTAAAAATATGGAAAAATATTTAAAAGAAGGTATGACTGTATTAGACCTCGGTTGCGGAAGTGGTATACTTTCTATCATTGCACTTTTATTAGGAGCAGACCATGCAACTGCAGTAGACATTGACGAAGGTGCAGTAAAAATAGCGGTAGAAAATGCCGAGAAAAACGATATTGATTTATCACATTTTCGCACAATGGCCGGAAACGTAACCTGTGATAAAGCTCTTTTTGAGAAGATTTCCGACAGAAAATATGATATAGTATTGGCAAATATTGTTGCTGATGTAATTATCGGCATCAAAGATATTGTACCTGCATTCTTGAAAGATGATGGTATATTTATAACTTCGGGAATAATCGAAGAAAGACTTCCCGATGTTATTGATGCCTATGAAAAAACTGACTTTATACCTGTAACAGAAGAACATCAGGGCGGTTGGGTATCATTAGTATATAAAAAATAAAATTCACTCCCGAAATTTTTTCGGGAGTTGTTTTTAATGAGGTAGAAAAATGAAGAGATCAAGCGGTGTGCTTATGCACATTTCATCACTTTATGGAGAATATGGAATAGGAAGTTTCGGACAAGAGGCGAAAGAGTTTGTAGACTTTTTAGTAGAATGTGGATTTTCATATTGGCAGACACTTCCTTTTTGCATGGTAGATGAATGTAATTCACCTTATAAATCATATTCGGCTTTCGGCGGAAACCCTTATTTTGTTGATTTGCCTACGCTTTTCGATGAGGGGCTAATAACAAAAGAAGAGCTTGATTCTGCTCGACAGCAGACACCTTATGTTGCCGAATTTGTAAGACTTTATCATCAAAGAGCAGAACTTTTAATAAAAGCATCAAAACGCGCAAATAACAAAGGTGAAATCGAAAGTTTCGTCAATAGTAATAAGTATCTTGCTGATTTCTGCAAGTTTATGGCGCTAAAACACAAAAACGACCAAAAGCCTTGGTATGAGTGGACAAGTGATAAGTATGATGAAGATGTGCTTTTTGGATGGAAATTCATACAGTTCAAGTTTTTTGAACAATGGCCAAAAATCAAAAAGTACGCAAACGAAAAAGGAATAAAAATTATCGGTGATATTCCGATTTATGTATCACTTGACAGCTCGGATGTATGGGCAAATAAAGAGCAATTCATACTTGATGAAGATAATTTCCCCACAAAAGTTGCAGGCGTTCCGCCTGATTATTTCACACCCGACGGACAACTCTGGGGTAATCCTATTTACAACTGGGAAAAAATGCGCGATACAGACTACATCTGGTGGCAGGACAGATTAAGACATAATTTCGTTATGTTTGATGGTGTTCGCATTGATCATTTCAGAGCCTTGGAATCCTATTGGGCAGTAGACGGTCACGCTGAAACAGCCAGAGAGGGCACTTGGGAAAAAGGTCCGGGTATGGATTTAATCCGTAAATTCCATGCGCTTCAGGGAGAAAACCTTATTATTGCTGAAGATTTGGGGCATATTACTAAAGAAGTTGTAGAATTGGTAGAAGCCAGCGGATTTCCTTGTATGAGAGTTTTCCAGTTTGCTTTTATGAACGATGAAAACAATCCGCATTTGCCTCATAATTACCCAAACAATTCAATTGCATATACAGGTACTCATGATAACAATACACTACTTGGCTATCTTTGGGAACTGGACGGCTGGACCAAAGGCAAAATGCTTGAGTACTGCGGTTACACAGACAGCAACTGGGAAGGTGGATTTGATTCTATCTTACGCACTATGTTTGAAAGTCACGCCGGTATCGTAGTTTTGCCGATTCAGGACCTTTTGGGTTATGGCTCTGACACCAGACTGAATATTCCCGGAAAAGCTGACGGAAACTGGCAATACCGTGTGACAAAAGAGCAGATAAATTCCATAAACAAAGCTAAATTCAGAAGATTCAATGAATTATACAAACGAATCTGAAAACGGAGGAAGTAATGGAGAGAACCATTTTGCATTGCGATTGTAATAGCTTTTATGCATCGGTTGAATGTACGCTTTATCCTGAACTGAGAAATGTGCCTATGGCAGTAGGAGGCTCGGAGGATGCCCGTCATGGTATTATCCTTGCGAAAAACGAACATGCAAAAAAATTCGGGGTAAAAACAGCCGAAACTATATGGCAGGCAAAAAGAAAATGCCCAGAACTTGTCATTGTGCCTCCGCATCACGATTTGTATGAAGAATATTCAAAAAAAGTAAATGCAATATACAGAGAATATACAGAACTTGTAGAACCTTTCGGCATTGACGAATCCTGGCTTGATGTGACGAAAAGTCGTGCGCTTTTCGGAGATGGAAAAACTATTGCAGATACAATACGAAAAAGAGTAAGAGAAGAACTTGGTATTACGGTTTCTGTGGGTGTAAGTTTTAATAAGGTGTTTGCAAAATTAGGAAGTGACTATAAAAAGCCTGATGCAACCACGGTTATTTCAAAAGAAAATTTCAGAGAAATCGTATATCCGTTATCGGTTGATGCGTTGCTTTTTGCAGGTAGAAAAACTGCAGTTCAACTTGAAAAAATGAACATAAGAACTATTGGAGACCTTGCCTGTGCTGATAAAGATGAAATATCAAAAATCCTTGGTAAATCAGGTGAAATGCTGGTAGAGTATGCACGAGGAGAAGATGAGTCAGAAGTTGCCTCTGTAAATGATGAACATGAACTCAAATCAGTAGGTAACGGTATAACATTCCGTCACGATTTAGTAGGTGAAGACGAGATAAAGCAGGGTATACACATTTTATCAGAAAGCGTAGCAGGCCGAATGAAAAGATATAGTGTAAAGTGCCAGACCTTGCGTGTGCAAGTTAAAGGCAAAGACTTTAAAACTGTATCGAAGCAGAAATCACTTGATACTCCGACGAATCTCGAAAAAACAATCAGGGAAGAATCGTTTGAACTTATATCACAATTGTGGGATTTTAAGAAACCGATACGCGCAATTACGATAACTGGCGCGCGCCTTTTATACGACAACGAGGGCACACAGATTTCTCTTCTCGATGAAAATGAGACAAATGAAAAACGGGACAATCTCGAAGATACTATCATAAGTTTGAGGAAGAAATACGGTTTTAACAGTGTGAAAACTGCAGATATTTTAGAAAATGATATAATATTATCAGACACTCATGTAAATACAGACAAAAAATAAGACTAAGGTTTTATCCTTAGTCTTATTTTTTTGAGTAAGTCTGTAAGCCGGGTTCTGTATTAGATGATTATCTGTCTAGGCCATACATTACTGTATGGCTCAAGCCACCGCCGAACACAAGCACATCGGGCAGATTAAACCTGCGTAAGCCAATACGGTGTTGCTTCGAGTGGGGTTTACATAGCCGTTACGTCACCGCAACGCTGGTGAGCTCTTACCTCACCTTTCCACCATCGCCAAAAATTGGCAGTATATTTCTGTTGCACTGTCCTTAGAGTCGCCTCCACCGGGAGTTACCCGGCACCCTTGCCCTATGAAGCCCGGACTTTCCTCGTGAATAAAATTCCCGCAATCATCTGGCTTACTCAATAATGGTATTTTAACATCAAAGTGTTATTTTGTCAAACCTGTTAGTAGACTTTTTGTACTTAAATGGTATGGAAGTAATATAATTTTATTCTTCGGGTATACTCAGGAAATTCTTAATGTAATGCGTAGAATTTCTTGAAATCTGAGTATTGAATTCGTCATAACCCATTTCTTCTATTAAGGTTTTTTTGTTTGAGAAAAGGTTTGTGCCAAGACCTAATCTATTGCCGGGAATTTCAACTCCCATAGCAGCCAATGTGGTGGGGAAGAGGTCCATTGCACAGAATTCACGATTGTTGTAATTTTTGCCGGTAACTGCAGAATTTATAAAGCAGTTATAACCTCTGCGGTCGTATTCGGGAGCTACATTTCTTGAGATATATTCAGAATCCATTGTTAAGTGGTCGCCAACAATTACTACTGTTGTATTTTTGTAGAATCTCTGACGTCTTAACCAATTCATAAATGAATTTACCTGACGGCTTGCGCATGAAAGTACGTTTTCATACTGTTCACCATATGAGTCTTTACATTCTTCGCAGACATAACCTGCAACGTGATGAGTATCAACTGTAAGCATTGAAAATGCGAAGGGCTGATCCTGGGCTGCAATTTTTACAAGCTCACGCTTTGCGTATTTAAAAAGATATTCATCTTCCATGCCCCACCAAACATAATAATCTTCGGGGACAATTTTGTCTTCGCGAGCAGTATTTAAATCATAAATTTTATCGACACTGTGATTTTCGTAATATACATCGCGGTTCGCGAATGATTTGTCAGAACCTACCATGAGAGCCTGATAATAACCGTTTTCGTGGAGAATGTCGGTCATATTTGTAATACCGGGTAAAAACACATCAGTACCATAGGTGTTTCTTTCAAAAACACCTGGAGCTTTTAGCGGAATACCAGCCGTATGAGCAGTCATAGCTGCAATTGTCCAGGTTGTTCCTGTGGGTGTAGAAAAACCACCTACATTATCAGTATGTGAAAAGTTAATATACTGTTTTGCCAATTTTGTAAGTTCGGAGGTAACATTGTGTTGTAGCGCACCACCATTTTCGGTATCGGCAAAAGTTGATTCCATAGATTCTAAGAAGATATAGATAAGGTTTCTTTTCTTTTCGGGGAACTGTAAATTCACACTGTCAGGGTCAACATATTCATCTGTAAATATTGTTGATTGATGTGTAAGACTATAAATGTAACCAAAAAGTCTTACTTGTGTTGCAGAGATAATTATTAAAATCAATGACAACACTAAGCAGATGATTTTCGCTATTTTTTTCTTCAGAGGAAGAACTTTTATCTTTTTTTCTTTTACTGTTACATATAAATCTTTTTTATGTTTCCAGAAGAGTATGAATCCAATAACAAGAAAACACACTACAGCAGGAAGAATTCCGCCGAGAAGAAACTGTGCCACAAGACCTGCCTGAACACCTTCCATATTGGAAAAAAGTGTGTAGATGATAGAATCGAATCCTGTGTCACCATAAGTCTTTACATACCAACTTGCAGAAAAAAAGCACAAAAGACCCAAAAAGAGTAAAATTAAGAGTAATACCGTAGTAGCAGTACCTTTTTTCTCAACAGGTGTTGTCTCTGTATTTTTGATTTCAACTGTTTCCATTGAAAAACACTCCTTGTAAGATAAACATTTTCCAACAAAATATTATAATATATATAAGTAGAAAAGTCAATATGAAGAAAAAACCAAAAATTAATAAAAATAAGTTAAAAAAACACTTGACAAAGCATAAAAATGATAGTATAATTAGTTTCTGTTAGCGAGTGTGCTGGAACTGGCAGACAGGCACGTTTGAGGGGCGTGTGTTTATGACGTACGGGTTCAAGTCCCGTCACTCGCACCATAAAAATAAAGGACATCTTTTTGATGTCCTTTATTTTTTTATTGAAAGGGACTTGAACCCTAAGAGGGCTTACGCCGTTAAACAAAAGTTGCCAGTGGCAAGTTTTGTAGGTGGAAGTTGTGCAGTCGGGTACTGTGAGCGAAGCTCACGGTCGACAAACAGGAAAGACGCAAAGCGTCTTTGTCCCGTCACTCGCACCAAAAGGCAAGAGACATCCAAATGGATGTCTCTTGTTTTTTTATTCAAACGAATATCCTATTTCATCGCCTTTAAAGTAGAATGTAAGCAGAGGAGACTGATTTAAATCGTAGTCAAAGGATTCTATTGAGCAATCGCCTATGCTTCCTGCATACAGATATCTTACGCCGTTGTCTGTTTTTACTTCACTTTTTTCACCAGGTGAAATTACAAATAC
>JAZOSI010000061.1:0-4374 GCA_045657065.1 Congzhengia sp.
TATGCTGCAAAAAATATCACATTTAACGAAGAGCGTTTTTCAACCTTTGATGTTTATAAAAAAGGTGAGTTTTTTGAAACCGTATCGTTAAAAGTTCCAGGTATTCACAATGTTTCAAACGCTTTGGCTGTAATTGCGGTATCAGAGCTTCTGGGGGTATCAAAAGACGGTATCAAAAAGGGTCTCTTATCTTTTTCAGGAACAAACAGGCGCTTCGAGTATAAAGGGGAAGTGAATGGTGCTAAAATCTATGACGATTATGCCCATCATCCCACAGAGATAAAAGCCACATTGTCAGCGGCAAAGGCAACAGGTGCTCAGCGTATCAGATGCGTTTTCCAGCCTCACACATACACAAGAACATTAACATTAAAAGATGAGTTTATAAAGTGTTTTTCTGATTGTGATGATTTAATTATTACGGACATATTTGCTGCCCGTGAAAAAGATACAGGGCTGATTCATTCAAAAGATTTGGTAAAAGAAATCGAAGGTGCACAGTATATAAAAGAATTTTCTGATATCGAAAAGTATTTTATTGATACGGCAGAAGAGGGAGATTTAATCTTCACGATGGGTGCAGGTAACATATATAAAGTAGCAGAAAATATAGTAAAGAGCGATGAATAATCATCGCTCTTTTTTATATTATATATTTCCGTATTTCTTTTTTGAGTTTTTCGATTATCCTTTTTTCCAGTCTCGATATGTATGACTGTGAAATTCCGAGTAAATCTGCCACTTCCTTTTGGGTTTTTTCTTCTTTGCCGGAAAGACCGAAACGAAGGGTCAGAATTTCTTGTTCCCGTGACGAGAGCTTCCTTACTGATAACATCAGGAGTTCTTTATCCACAGAATCTTCGATGTTTTTGTAAATGTCATCCCCGTCTGTGCCCAGAACATCTGAAAGGAGCAGTTCGTTTCCGTCCCAGTCGGTGTTTAATGGCTCGTTCAGGGAGATTTCTGTTCTTTGATTGTGAATTTTTCGCAGGAACATAAGTATTTCATTTTCTATACAACGGGAGGCATAGGTGGCAAGTTTTATGTTTTTTTCCACGTTGAAAGTATTTATGGCTTTAATAAGTCCGATTGAGCCGATGGAAACTAAATCTTCTAAATTTACGCCTGTATTTTCAAATTTTCTTGCTACATACACCACAAGTCTTAAATTGTGCTCTATAAGAAAACGCTTTGCTATTTCGCGTCCTTCGGCATTAAGCATCGAAAGGTAGTAGTTTTCTTTTTCGGGTGAGAGCGGTGCAGGGAGTGCCTCGCCTGTTCCGATAAAGTGACATTCACTGGCTAAAACAATACGGATTTTTGATGTCAATATAAGCAAAAAATGGTGTATTTTATTAAAAATTGTGCTCATTATTATATCCTTTCCCAAAAATTGCGGCGTTTGGAAGTAACATTCTGTAACTGCCATCACGATCCAGTGGTGTTTCTGTTACTGCGATTAAAAAATCTTCGCAAAAATTCATTTCTTCTGATGTGACTTTATCAGGAGAAAATGCGTAAAGTCCTGTGGTAGCACCAAGGTTTTTGCAACCGATATATACGAAGTCCTGGGGATTTTTTACTATTGCATCGGTGATTTTTGTTTCTTCAAAAAGGGGAGAAACCGACTTCCATTCGGCAACAATTACGCCTTTTTGAGATATGGGATCGGTAAGAAAATTTCCGCTGTCAAAAAAAGCAAAATCGGAAATACTACGACCGTTTCTTTCTACTGTGATTTCATAGATGTATGAAGATTTGATTTTTTGGCGTCTTATATAGCCTGTGGCAGAGTGAATGATAATCACGGACATCACAAATACAAAAAGCATAGAATATGCATTTATGTCGGCGTAAATTATTCCGTTATTGAATACGTGATTATATTTTGGCAAAATCGCAAATGCAAGACCGCCCGTGACCAAAGATACAAGGTATAGGATGGCGGTGTCTTTTAAAATCTTCAGAAGATTTCTTTTGCCAAAAGCAATGAGTATCATAAAAAGGCTCACTGAAAATGCAGATATTACCGACAAAAAATGCGTCATAGGCACAAAGAAAATAACAGCAGAAAACACACCGCCTACAGTTGATGCCAAAACGGTATTTAAAATTTTGAGCCTCTTTCTTGCAAACAGTGATGTGACTGATAAAAGAATATAGTCTATTATGAAATTTATAATAAAAAGCACATCCACGTAAATTTTGACCTCCATAGCCTGACTCCTTTTTGGTATAGGTCAATTATACTATGGATTGGGTAAATACTCTGTCGGCTTTTGCTGTCGAATGGGAAAAACTTTGTGACAGAAAGCCTTTCAAAAACACTTTATTCGGCTAAAAAAACGGTGTAAAATATTGTATAATGTAAAACAGAATAGGACGGGCAACAAAATACATATAATCTACCAAAACAAATAGTGAGGTAAATTGTATGTTTATAAGTTTTTTGTTTGCTGTTTCTTACTTTTTAAAGTATGGGCTTTTTTTGGTGTCTTTCGTTTCGGGGCAGAACAACTTCCCTAAGCCTTTGTCAGCGAGTGAAGAAAAGCATTATTTAGAGCTTGCGTCAAAGGGCGATAAAGAGGCACGAAATGTTTTGATTGAAAGAAATTTACGGCTTGTTGCCCATATTGCCAAAAAGTACAACAAAGTCGCAAGTAGCGATGAAGATGATTTGATTTCTATTGGTACAATAGGGCTTATCAAGGCGATTTCGACTTTTGATTACACCAAGCAGGCGCGTCTTGCCACATACGCATCGCGCTGTATAGAAAACGAAATTCTGATGACGGTAAGAAGCAGTAAAAAGTTAAAGCAGGAGATTTCTTTAAATGAAAGTCTTGGTCACGACAGCGACGGTAATGAAGTGACATTTATGGATATTTTACCTGCGAGCGATATGGATATTTCCGATCGTGTGAGTACTGATATGGACATAAGAAAGCTTGCAGGTTTTATGAAAGCGGCTTTGACTCCCAAAGAACAGGAGATAATAATTAAACGTTACGGTCTGGGAAACCGTGCTTATACCCAACAAGAAATAGCCGATGAAATGGGAATTTCCCGTTCGTATGTGTCGAGAATAGAAAAAAAGGCGCTTGACGCTTTAAATACTTGTTACAAAGAGAACAGATAGAAATAAAAAAGAGCCTGATGGCTCTTTTTATTTTATAACTAAAGTATCTATCATATAATTAAAGTCGCTTTGAATATGGAAAGGAACCGTGCCGAAAAGTGACATCGTCACAGTATAAACAACACCTTCTGAAAATGCCATGTAGGTTGTGATGTCGGCTGTTTCGTCGTAGATGTTTTCAGCAGTTCCAGGAGTGACATAGCGGATTTTCATAAACTGGCGGTCAGCCACATATACAACATCGGCTGAAATCAGAGTTCCGCCTGTGAGCGTCACCATATCTTCTGCAATGTGTTGAGCGTATTCTGTGGAAAGCTCGGTTTCTGTTCCGATATAGATGTCGCTTCGGATACCTAAAATACCGCAGTATGTGTCACCTGATGCGATTACTTCAAAGTCTGTTCCGTCAGGGGCATCGGTTTTTGCTTCATAGGACGGAAAATATGAAAAATCAAACATAGATGTACGTATTGTGTCGTCTGTGCCTGTAAGTGTCTTTTCTGATTTGTGGTGTTTTATATTTTTGAGATTGTCAGAAAATGCTTCTGTTGTGATGGAAACCTTATTTTCGGAAGCAATCCACAACACGCGGGCGTCCAACGCTTCTGCTGCGGCACGGGCAGGAACCATCGTTCTGTCTGACATAATTTGCGGCGGAACATCCAAAATAACACGTTCGCCGTTTACTTTCATAATGTTCTGACCTATTGTCATTACAACAACGGAACCGTCCAGTTTTGATGAAACCGTCTGTGTCTGCGCGTTCCATGTAACAGTTGCCCCCATAGATTCGAAGATCGCTCTTACAGGAACTAAAATTCTGCCGTTTACATTTACGGGAGGTGCGTCAAATGGGACCTCAGTTTTGTTAACTTCTACCGTTATAGGTTTTTCGGCATAGACACTTGCGCAGGTAAGTAATAAAATCGCCAATAATGCGCTGATTATCTTTTTCATACTGAACATCTCTCCTTTTCGTTTTGATAGGGTATTCAGCTGACTCGGTGGAATTATACCATTTTGTTCCATTTTTGTCAAGTTTTCGGGCGTTTGGTGAGTGTTTCACCTTGACAAAGGGGCTAAATTGTGCAAAAATAAAAGGCGAGGTGAACACAATGACAGGCACAATAGTAAATGCAATAGCCATAGTTATCGGTAGCGGAATAGGGTTACTTTTGAAAAAAGGGATACCTGAAAAATTTTCCGATGCCATAATGAAAGCAGTGGCTCTCTGC
>JAZOSI010000062.1:0-6256 GCA_045657065.1 Congzhengia sp.
CCTGCACGTCTCACCCCTGTGGACTCGGCATCGGAGGGTTTCGCAACAACTTTTTTGGGAGCGGATTCTTCTGCTGCACCGGAAACTTCTGAGCCTACATAAACTTTCTTTAAGTCAATGAGCATTTCTGTTGCAGACTGATAGCGTTCTGACTGATTTTTCTTCATTGCCTTTAATATTACAGCTTCTAATGACTTGGGAATGCTCTGATTGAACATCGAAGGTCTTACGGGTTCTGCTTCAATGTGCTGCATAGCAACTGAAATTGCGGTTTCGCCTTCAAAGGGGCGTCTGCCTGCAACCATCTCATAAAGGAGAATACCCACAGAGTAAAGGTCGGTCTTTGCATCGGTAATACTGCCACGAGCCTGCTCGGGAGAGAAGTAATGAACGCTTCCCATTGTGAGACCGCCTGTGGTGATTGTGCCCTGGTTTAAGGCTTTTGCAATACCGAAGTCTGTAATCTTCAATATACCCTCTTTTGTGATGATTATGTTTTCGGGTTTTATATCTTTATGTATGATACCTTTTTTGTGAGCGTGCTCAAGTCCTGAACAAATCTGTGCTGCTGAATCCACAGCTTCTTTCCAGGGAAGTGTACCTTTTGCACTCAGGTACTGTTTTAAAGTAATACCCTCTACATATTCCATTACGATAAATTCTGCATCGCCTTCATTACCTACATCGTATATTGACACAATGTTGGGATGAGAAAGTGAGGCAGCAGATAAAGCTTCTATCTTAAATCTTTTTATAAATTCTGCATCGTTGCGAAATTCAGGGCGAAGCATTTTAATAGCAACATATCTGTTTAAAACAAGACACTTTGCAAGGTAAACAATTGCCATACCGCCGCGGCCGATTTCTTCTATAACTTCATATCTTCCATCTATAATCTTTCCGTTTGTCATAATTAACACTCCAATCAATCGGTTTTCTTAAAATTTAATAAGGATAACTGTTATGTTATCGTTTCCGCCGGCATTTTCGGCCTCATGTATGAGTTTATCTGCAGTTTGCTCAAACTTTCGTGTCTTATTTATAATGGAAAGGATTTTTTCGTCCTCTACCATATTTACAAGACCGTCTGAACAAAGGAGAATGATGTCTCCTTTTTCGATAGAAAACTCATAAATGTCTGCCTCCACCGAACTGTCGGTGCCGATTGCTCTGGTGATAACATTTTTCTGCGGGTGGTGCTTGGCATCATCGCGAGTGATGGTGCCGTTTTCGATAAGCATTTCCACCAATGAGTGGTCTTTTGTGACCTGAATGATTTTTCCGTCACGGACTAAATACAGTCGTGAGTCGCCCACCTGTGCTGCTGTTACTTTCTCATCAGAGATTAAGCAGGCGGTGATGGTTGTACCCATACCTGAAAGCGCCATTTTGTCCTGGCTCATTTTATATACGGTACTGTTGGCGGTATTCAGTGCCTCTATCAGTACTTCTTTTGCTTCGTGTTCGTTTTCTGTTGCAACGTCGCGTATTACATTTATGGCTTCATTGCTTGCAACTTCGCCTGCATTGTGACCGCCCATGCCGTCGGCAACTACTGCAAGAAGTGAATTATTAGCAAGCGGTGCCACATAAAACGCATCTTCGTTCAAAGCGCGGATTTTTCCTACGCTTGTGGCTGAACTTATTTTCATAAAAATCTGCCTCACTTTCTGCAAACTTTTTTATTTACTGTTTTTTTGTCTTAACTGACCGCAGGCAGCATCAATGTCTGACCCAAGTTCGCGTCTTACTGTAGCGTTAAGACCCCGTGAATTGAGCATATCGCAAAATGCTTTTGTTGCCTGCTGTGTCGTTTTTTTATAATCTCTTTCCCTGACGTTGTTTACGGGAATTAAATTTATATGAAAAAGTCCTTTACTAAAGAGCCTTACTAACTCTTTTGCGCACTCGGGGGTGTCGTTTTTTCCCTGAATGAGCGCGTATTCTATACTTATACGGCGGTTGGTTTTTTTGATGTAGTCACGCATTGCCGTAACAAGCATATCTAAAGGATACTTTTTATTTACGGGCATAATTTCGGACCGCTTATCGTCAAAGGGTGCATGAAGCGATACCGAAAGGGTAATGGGAATGTTTTTTTCGGCAAGTTCGTAAATTTTCGGAACAATTCCGCAGGTAGAAAGGGAAATGTGTCGATAGCCGATATTTAAGGTGTCGGAGTGGTTTACGATTTCTAAAAATTTCATTACTTCGTTGAAATTGTCTAAAGGTTCGCCGATACCCATCATTACAATATTTGAAACGCGCTCGCCTGTCTCGCGCTCTGCGGCAATAATTTGTCCTATAATTTCTGCAGCGGAAAGGTTTCTCACTTTACCGCCGATGGTGGAGGCGCAAAAGCGACACCCCATAGCACAACCTACCTGGGAAGACACGCACAAGGTGTTTCCGTGGTGGTATTTCATAAATACGCTTTCTATGAAGTGACCGTCAGAAAGCTCAAACAAAAATTTAACGGTACCGTCTTTTGACACCTGATTTGTTTCTGTTTTAAGTGAGCCTATGCAGTAATTTTCGGAAAGCTTGGCTCGTAAATCTTTTGAAAGTGTTGTGATGTCATCAAGAGAATCTACCTTAAAGATAGCGGGGTAGAGCTGACGTGCGCGAAACTCTTTTTCGCCCAGTGACAGTATTAAGTTTTTCACTTCGTCAAAGGTAAAACCCCGTAAGTCTTTTTTCACTGTTTTCTCCTTAATCGGCATACGAAGAAGCCGTCTGATTTGTGTGTATCAGGAAAAATTTCAAAATAACCTTCATTTTCCTTTAAATCTCCTAAAATATGTTCGCTCTCAATCTTTTCAAGCTCCATTTCGGGATGTGTTTTTAAAAATTCGCGTATCAGATTTATGTTTTCCTGTGGGTTTACGGTGCAAGTGGAATAAACTATCACACCACCTGGTTTTAAATAGCTGCATCCCACAGAGAGTATGTTTTTCTGAATTTGTGTGAGTTCAGTAAAATCTGTGATATCTTCTTTATATTTTATGTCGGGTTTACGCCTTATAATGCCAAGTCCCGAACAGGGCACATCACATAAAACCTTGTCGGCAGTGCCGATGAGAGTGTTATTTACGATTTGGGCGTCTTGGACTTGGGTTTTAATGATTGAAATGCCGTTTCTTTTTGCAAGCTCGTCTACACTTTTAAGACGGGCAGAGTAGATGTCGTAGGCTAAAATCACGCCTTTGTTTTCCATAAGCTCTGCAATGTGAGTGGTCTTACCACCGGGGGCAGAGCATAAGTCATACACTATATCGTCAGGCTCAGGCGAAAGCGCCAAGGCCGCAAGCTGTGAGCTCTGGTCCTGAACGGTAAATAAACCTGAAAGCTTTCGTCTTTTTTCTTCTGTTGCGCCGAAAAGGTAAAGTCCTGAATCGGTGTACGGTGTGTCTGTGTATGTGATATCGAGTTCATCAAGTTTTTTCTTGAGCTCGTCTTTTGTGATTTTTAAGGTGTTTACTCTTACACACAGGTCGGGAGCGAGGTTTCCTGATGCCATTAAACTTTCAGCCCGCTTGCCGAAAGTTTTTACGAAAAACTCTGCCAAAGCTTGAGGATATGAGTATTTTACCGAAAGTCTTTCTGTAATGTCTTTGATTTCAGAGAGATTGGGCATACGGTTTTTTGTGATTCCGCGAAGTACGCCGTTTACAAAAGAAACAGTCTTCGGGGAAGCACATTTTTTTGCCAATACCACACTTTCTGATACCGCCGCAAAATCAGGTACTTTGTCCATAAAAAGTATCTGATATGCGCCCATTCTCAATATATTTAAGATTTTGGGATCGATTTTTTTAAGTCTCAACGATGAGTTTTTGCGGATTATGTAGTCAAGCAAAATTTTATTGCGAAAAATACCGAAAACCAGCTCTTTTAAAAAACTGATATCGAAAGAAGAAAGAGTTGTCCCTTTTAATTCTTCTGTAAATACAAGGTTTAAGTAGCTGTCTTTTTCTTCAGTTTTAGATAAGATTTTTAAGGCAGTTTTTCGCATATTTTTCCTCTTTTACATCATAGGTAATCCGTGTTCGTCTAAAATTCCCGTACGGCAAACAGAGTAATCTCCTGCAACAAATTCGGGGATATATTTTTCTAAAGCGTGAACCAAAAGGCCAGCTTTTAAGTTAGTTTCACTTCCTGCAGAAATGGTAGCACGCACACGACTGTCAGGAAGAACGCATAAGTCCAGAATATCAGGTCTTATATCGGCTAAACCTTCTGAACGCTTGGTCTTTTTTATAACTTCAACGGTGGGTAAATCCAAAAACTTGTCAAGTGCATCCTGTGAAAGAGCAGTGGGAAAGTCTATCTCATAGGTTGCATATCTTATGGCTTTTGCTTTTTTGCTTGTTTCGTTGAGCTGGGTAATCTGTGGGATTTCCATGCCTAATGGGAGCTTGCCCTTCAACTTTTTCATACAGTCAAGCATAGAAACGCCTTCTTTGAACTCTACATCGATATATTCGCAGGCAGACTCAAACCCTACCGACAAAGGAAGCAACACCGCCATCTTGGGATGGGGATTAAATCCTTCAGAAAAGGCAAGGGGGAGCTGTGCTCTGTGAAAAATTCTTGTGAAAAGTCTTATTAAGTCTAAATGTGATACATATTTCATATCACCGTATTTTGTAAATTGCAATCTGAACTTAGCCACAGAAACCACCTCCAAATGTGTGAGTTATGCCGCAACCTGAACATTTTTCACGGCAGTTTCCTGTTGTTTCACCGCGTTTTGCTTTTTCGGATTCTGAAATTAAGAATTTCTTTGAAACACCCACATCGATATGATCCCAGGGGAGAATTTCATCGTAGTCACGTTCGCGTGTATTATAAAATTCAGGGTCAACACCGCAATTTTTAAATGATTCATACCAGATTTCGGGTTTGAAGTGTTCGTGCCAGGAGTCAAATTTTGCACCGAGTCTGTGCGCCTCTGCTATGACAGGTGCAAGTCTGCGGTCCCCACGGGCAATGATGCCCTCTAAAATACTCAAAGCCGAGTCGTGCCAGTTGTATGACACATAGCGGTTTTTGATCTGTTCTTTTAAGAACATCTGCTTTCTGAAAAGCTCGTCACGAGTGTTCTGTCCTACCCACTGGAAAGGTGTGAACGGTTTCGGAACAAATGATGATACACTTACGGTAACTCGCAAGTTTTTATTTCTTATTTCTTTGGGTGTGTGCTTGTAAATTGTCACAACCTCGTCTGCAAGGTGAGAAATACCTGCAATGTCTTCGTCTGTTTCGGTGGGAAGACCTATCATAAAGTAGAGCTTAACCGTACCGTAACCGCCCGAGAATGCCATTTCCGATGCACGGCGCAGGTCTTCTTCGGTTATGTTTTTATTGATAACATCACGGAGACGCTGTGTACCTGCTTCAGGTGCAAAGGTGAGACCTGATTTTCGTACTTTCTGTACTTTTTGCATAAGCTCCATGGAGAAGTTGTCAAGTCGGAGTGACGGAAGTGAAAGACCGATTTTCTTTTCTTCGGTTAACGCTAGCAGTCCGTCTGTAAGTTCTTTTAATCTTGTGTAGTCACTTGTAGAAAGAGAAGAAAGTGAAATTTCTTCATAGCCTGTGTTGTCTATAAGGCGTTTTGCCAAATCTAATAACATCTCAGGGCTTCTTTCTCTTACGGGGCGGTAAATCATACCCGCCTGACAGAATCTGCAACCACGGATACAACCGCGGAAGATTTCAAGCATAATTCTGTCGTGGATTATTTCCATAAAAGGAACTATTATATTATCAGGCGCAAAGCACTTGTCAAAATCTTTGATTATACGCTTTTTGATTGTATCGGGAGCACCGTCAAAATTTTTGGCAAAGCTTTTTATAGTGCCGTCGTCGTTGTAGTCTACATCGTAAAATGCAGGAACATACACGCCCTCGATTTTTGCTACTTCTTCTAAAAATTCTCTTTTTGACTTGCCTGCTTTTTTCATTTCGCGGTATAAGTCCATGGCTTCCATCATCATTTCTTCGCCTTCGCCAAGCATAAAGAAATCAACAAAAGGTGCTAACGGTTCGGGGTTATATGCACAAGGTCCGCCTGCTGTAATGATGGGGTATGTATCATCTCGTTCAGATGACAACAAAGGAATTCCGCCAAGTTCGAGCATATTTAAAATGTTTGTATAGCTCATTTCATACTGCAGGGTAAATCCCAAAAAGTCAAATTCCCTGGAAGGTGTTTTGGTTTCCAGTGAAAACAGTGGAATATTTTCTTTTT
>JAZOSI010000063.1:0-19618 GCA_045657065.1 Congzhengia sp.
GTGATTTCAGAATCTGCGAAGTCTGCGATATCATCATCATCTACGAATGTATCAGCAATCTGGAAACCGCCAGCGTTTGTAGCTTTGAGGTAACCGATAACAAATCCGAATTCATCTGCTTCTTCATCATATGCAGGAGCATTTTCATCGCCTGCAAGTGCGATACCTTCTGAGAGATCAACAACGAGTGCGATTTCTTCGATTTCGCCCTTAGCGTTTACAGAGTACATGAATACGTCACCTGTAGCAAGTGTTTCTTCGCAATCAGCACCGATTTCGATTGTGAGAGCCTTCATTTCGCCGCTCTGGATGAATGTAACTTTTTCTGCTCTGTCGCCATCAACTAAAGCTGTTGTAACCTTAGCAACAACTGCGATAGGAGCTTCTGCGTATGCATCTTCGATAGGTTCATCGCTGATAGCGAATGAGAATGTGTAGTCTTCAGCTTCATCTTCTGTCTGGAAGATTGTAGCTGTGTATTCGTATTCGTTTGCCATATCGCCGAATGAAGCTACCATAACTTCGTCTTCATCGATTGTGTAGTAAGCAATAACTGTTTCATCTTCATCTGTGTCAGGATCGTCGGGTGTTGTTACTTTTGCTACCCAAGCTTCTGAGGGAACGATAAGGAGTGTTGCATCAGCAGCTGCTTTACCATCGAATTCTTCGAAGTCAGCATCCCATTTACCGTCTTCAACTAATGTATCATCAAGACCTATAGCATCAGGTAATCTGATTTCAGAGATGTCGCCGTCAGCGTTTACTTTGTATGTGATAAGTCTTTCTTCTGCTGTGTTTGCATCAAGTAAATCTGTAATGTCAGCGAATGCATCTTCTAATTTAATTGTTGATGTAGCTGAGCAGTTTGTACCGTTTTCAGCATAGCCTTCGCCAAAGAACTTAACTTTTGATGCTAATGTATATGTTTCGATAGCGCCGTCTTTTGTTAAGAGGTCGATATCAAATGTTGATTTACCCATTTTTGTTGTTTTTTCTGCGAATGAAACAACTGCGAAGTTTTTGTTGATTTCTACTGAAGAATCTTTAGCGATAACTTTGCCATCGATTGAGATGTAGAATTTACCAGCTTCGCCAGCTTCTAAAGCATCTTCGTCAGCGAGGATAGAAACATATTCTTCGCCTTCGATAACGAATGTGTTATCGTCGCCTTCTTCGTCAACTGAACCTTCAACTGTGTTAGATGTTACATAGATTGTTAATGAATCAGCTTCGTTGAGTGAAGCGTCAGCGCCAGGAACTAAGATGTTTAATACATCGTCAGCTTTGATGTCTTCTAAAGCGATTGCTTTGCCTTCTGCATTGTAGAGGTTGTAGAAGAATTTTTCGTTGTCACGAGCTTCTGTATCGAGTTTTAAAGAACCGCCATCTTTGTAGTAGATTCTTTCTTTTGCTACATTAACTTCTTTAACAACTTTGTAATCGTATACTGTTAAGAATACGCCCTTGATCTGAGATTCTGACTTAGGTCTTACTAATACCCATGATGCAGCAACATCAATGTAATCTGCTAAATCTTCAGCGTCAACATCAGCAATTTTGTTGTTGATGTAGATTGTAGCAGCGGGATCGATGTCGATTTCTTTTGCTTTTTTGATTGAATCAGAAGCGTTTTCTTTGTATGTTAATACAACATTAACTGCAACTTCTACTTCTTCGTCATCAATTTCCTGTGTTTCTGTTTCAACATCAATGTCTTCAACATATTTAACTTCTGTTGTAACTGTACCTTTTGAACCTGTTGCAGCTAATGCAACCCAGTTGTTGAGGTCTTCGTCTTCAGCGATGTAGAGTTCTACAACTTCGCCTACAGCTGCTGTGTTAAGAGCAGATGTACCAACATAGATTTCGTCGATAAGAGCATCGTCCATAGCATCTTCGATGATGTCGATAGGATAGTCGATACCTTTTTCGATATCAATTGCTACGAGGTTACCGTCTTCTTTGATTAAATCAGGGTTAACCAAGAAAGAGTCTGTAACTGTAGCTTTTACTCTGTAGATTTTGTTTGTTGTTGTGAGGAGACACTTTAAGCCGTAGCCGTCAGCGTTTGCTTCGTGGATGATGTATCTGTCATCTTCGGGGTTTAAGCCGTATGTAGATACTTCAACGATAGGAGCTGTTAAAGCGTTGTTGATAAGCTGTGCAATGATTTCTCTTGTAGCAGCTTTTGTTGAGTCATAACCAGCACCGTTTAATACGCCTCTCTGTGAAGCAACCTTTAAGTAACCTGTGGGGTAACCACCGTTTTCTGCACGCTGTGCGATTCTGTCGTAACCTAATGCACGCATGATCATTACAACAGCATCCTGGTATTTAACAGGAGCATCGGGAGCGAATGTGCCGTCGCCCATACCATTGATGATGCCACGGTTTACACCCCAAGCGATGTAACCTGCTGCCCAGTGATTAGCAGCAACGTCTGTGAAGTTAGCACCTGCAGCACCGTTAGCGATATCTTCTTCGCCCATAGCTCTGCAGATAAATGTTACCATTTCTGATCTCTTAACATCAGCTGTGGGGTTGAAGTTACCTGCTTCGTCGCCCTTAGCGATACCGAGACCGGAAAGAACCTGGATAGCTTTGTAGTAGCTATTTGTGGATTCAACATCCGCGTAATCAGCAGCTGAAACTGTAGCAAAAGAGCCAACAATCATAATAACTGCGATGATTACAGAGATTAATTTTTTGAGATTTTTCATAATTTCTCAAATCCTCCCTTATAATAAAATTAAAATTTAAAAATCGAAAGAGATATGTATTTCGCCGACGCCGTTCCTCTTTCAAAAACGAGCCAACGAGTGATGAGCCATAAACCCATCTTGATTATACATTGATTATAACACTAAATTTTGGCATAGTCAATGCATAAATCACAATTGTAATAAAAATGTAAAAGTTGGCACAAATATTACATTTTTATTGCAACTTATATATGCAAACGTGCTAATTTGCACGGTATTGCCCGATTGTTTCCCGAGTTTCTTCCTTATATAATATATAGGCGTGAGAACCCCGTTATGATTTTGTGTCTTTCCCGAGTACCTTGTAATATTACAGGGCATAGGTAGGCACATAACATCACAATACTATATTTACTTAACTTATTTTACTCTTTAAAAGTCAAAATGTCAAGATTTTTTTTGATTTTTTTAACAATTTTTACCCCTTTGCTATTATTTTACGCAGATATTTGAGTAAATTTTGCATTTTTTCAAAAAAATATTGATAAACTTTTCAAAAAGTGGTATTCTTTTAGTAATAAGGAGGAATTTACTATGAAAATTGCTATCGCAGGCTACGGCAACTTGGGGCGCGGTGTGGAGCTTTCCATCAGACAGAATCCTGACTGTGAGCTTTTTGGTGTTTTCACCAGAAGAAGCCCCGATTCAGTCAAAACCGTGACAGGTGCTGCCGTTTATCATATTGATGATATCTTAAATTACAAAGAAGAAATCGATGTTGTAGTTATTTGCGGAGGTTCGGCTACGGATTTGCCGAAGCAAACTCCCGATTTGGCAAAAAATTTCAATGTCGTTGACAGTTTCGACACTCACGCGAAAATTCCCGAACATTTTGAAGCAGTAAACGTTGCTGCCATGGGTTCAGGTAAGGTTGCAGTAATCTCTGCCGGCTGGGACCCAGGGATGTTTTCTTTGAACCGCCTCTACGCCTCAGCGATTCTCCCCGACGGCAAGGACTACACTTTCTGGGGCAAAGGTGTAAGTCAGGGACATTCCGACGCCATCAGAAGAATTGACGGCGTAAAAAATGCCAAGCAGTACACAATTCCTGTAGAGTGCGCATTGGACGCAGTTCGTTCAGGCGCAAACCCTGAGCTTACCACTCGTGAAAAGCATTTAAGAGAATGTTTCGTAGTAGCAGAAGACGGTGCTGACAAAGCAAAAATCGAAAACGAAATAAAAACAATGCCCAACTATTTCGCAGATTATGATACTACGGTGCATTTTATCACCGAAGAAGAGTTAATCCGTGACCACAGTGGCATTCCCCACGGCGGATTCGTAATCCGTTCAGGCAAAACAGGCGAAAATAACGAAAATACTCATATCATCGAGTATAGCTTGAAGCTTGACTCAAATCCTGAATTTACCGCATCTGTATTGGTGGCGTGCGCAAGGGCCGCATACAGAATGAACCTTGAGGGAATGAAAGGCGCAAAGACAGTGTTTGATATTGCGCCTGCGTATCTTTCAATGAAGACGCCTGAAGAATTAAGAAAAGAAATGTTATAGGCGAGTGAAAACGGCGCCAAACCGTTCAAAACAAAATGTTGTTTTAAAAGAAGGCACTCCATACGGAGTGCCTTTTAATTTATGTTTTGAACTCAAACGAATGTCACCTCTCGGCGTACCATCGTACGCCTTCGGGTAACCCTTCGGTTCCATTCGTTTGTTTCGCATCCGTTTTCCCGTCGCCTTAGGGCGCACCGAGGCGGTGCGGTATTTTTTACTGTACTGTTTATCGTATATCTGCTGTGTTAATATGTAATTACAAAATATCAGGAGGTAAAAATTATGTTAAATGAAGTAATTACAGAGGATTTGCAGATTTTTTCCGACAGCGTTTCACTTATGACGAGAACGATAACGCCCAGAACTTTTTTTGAGCGATATCACGAAGCTCTGAAAATCGCCGATGAAGTGGCAGCAGCATATTGTGCGCACGAGCTTTATGACGAGGTTGACGAGTGGTGCGAAAAAAAAGAAAAACTCATGAAACACAAAGGCGATCTGATGATAGACCTTGCCAACAGGCTTTATGAAACAGGCAGAATGGACGAACTGTCAGAGCTCACCACCCGCTATGGCAGAGAACTTACAGACGAAGTAGAAAATCATATAGAATATCTACTGCAATAAAAGACCGTCGGAATATCCGACGGTCTTTGTCTTTAATACTGTTCCAGAATTTCTTTTGCTAATGTTTTTATTTTTTCCTGAACTGATGCAGGCGAAAGCACTTTCATATCAGAGCCGAAGTTCATAACCCAACTCAAAAACATCGGGCTTACAGCGACCTTTACGTTTATATCAAAATGCTCATCGTCCGCTGTGAAAAATGTGGTGTCCGCACCAAAGCGGTCAATGATTACTCCTGCCAAACTATTTTTGCAACGGAGTGTCACTCGTGTTTCTTCCCCCGCAAACATTCCGAAAGTTTTTTTAGAATACACCGCCATATCAAAGTCGCGGAAAACTTCTTTTCCATCTCTGGGTTCATTGGTCACTGCGATATTTACCATCTTGTCCACACGGTAATGGCGGATTTCTCCATGCTCAGTGCTGTATGCCACAAGGTAATAATTCTCATCGTCCCAGGTCAGCGCCCAGGGGCTTACTTTGTAGGTTTTGCCGTCACGACGGAGTTGTTTTTCGCGCTTTGCAGTCCACTCAAAATAATTAAAAGTAATCTGCACATTGCCCGAGATTGCTTCGTGGATGTAGTCTACCGTATAGTAAATACTTTCGTTCATTGTTTTGATGCGGTTCGAAACATACACCTGGCGCGAAAGGGCGTTTCCCTGATATTTTGACGAAAAACTCGAAAGCTTCTTAATAAGCTCTGTACTCTTTTTGTGAGTGATGAACTTGGACGATTGCACCGCGTCAACCAAAAGCTTTAACTCAGGCAGTTCGAAATCACGACTCATCACATGGTAGGTCACATTTTTTTCTTTTCTTTTTTCTATGTCCATACCAAACTCGCACAGCGTTTCTATATCGTCATAGAGTGCCTTGCGCTCAGCTTTTATGCCGTAGCCCTCAAGCTCTTCGGCAATTTGCGCCAGTGTCAGACCGTGAACATCGTCTGTCTGCTCGTACATGATTTTCATAAGATATAGGATTTTGATTTTTTGTCCTGAGTTTCTCGCCATAGGCTCAGCCCCTTTGTTTGTTATAGTTTTATTGTACTATAAAACGGACAGTTTTGCAACTATCTTTTGCGGAGCTGGCGTTCGTATCTTCTTACATCCTCTACGCAAATAGCAAAATAAATTCCACCTAAAATTAAAAGAATGAGTCCCATTGTTTTTTCCTCCTTGTTTTGTTTGATTACATCATATCACAAGGAGTGTATCATAAAACGGACACAAGAAAACATTTGTTCCCCAAGGCGGGTAAGAGTGGCGCAGACCATCAAAAACAAGATTTTTGAATAAATGAAGGAACGCTATTTCGGCGTTCCTTTTGTTTTATTATTTTTGATTATCGACATTCTTCACCTCTCGCTGTATACACATACAGCTTCGGATTCAGACTGTCGATTCTGCATCCACTTTTCCTCCGCCCGAAACGAACCGAAGAGGCGCAGGCAATGAGCACATAAAAAACCGCCGAGTATCTCGGCGGCTTTATTTCTATTAAAGTGATAAGAATAACGATGACAACAAAATAAGTACGATAAATATAGGCGCAATGTATTTTATCATCACTACGAAAAGTCCGCGTCTGCCCACTTTTCCTGAAAGTGCCACTTCGTCGAGTATCGCTTTGGGTTTGATAACATAGCCAACGAAGATACAGGTCAGGAATGCAACGACAGGCATCAGAACGCTGTTTGAAGCAAAATCGAAGAAATCAAGGAACTGATACCCAAATACCAACACGCTGTCCCAGATACTGTAGCCGAAGCATGAAAGCAATCCTACTAAAACAGAGCCAACAAAAACAATTAAGCAAGCCAATTTTCTGCCGAGTTTTGTTTTGTCACAGATAAATGAAAGCACTGTTTCAAAAAGTGAGATTGAAGATGTGAGCGCCGCAAAAAGTACAAGTATGAAAAACGCCGCACCGATAATTGCGCCACCTGACATTGTTTCAAAAACCTTGGGCAGTGTGATGAACATAAGGCTGGGGCCTGCGCCTAACGCTTCGGGTGTACCACCGGAGAACGCGAACACCGCAGGAATAATCATAAGACCTGCCAAAAATGCTACGCCTGTGTCAAAGATTTCTATCTGTTTTACAGATGAGTCGATGCTTACATCTTGTTTCATATATGAGCCGTATGTAATCATAATGCCCATAGCAAGTGACATAGAGTAGAACATCTGACCCATAGCAGCTAACGCTGTTTTGCCTAAAATAGCTGCGTATTCTCCGAAGGTGTTAGCCTCAAGTCTTGTGAAATCCGGCAAAACATAATATTTAAGACCTTCCAATGCACCGGGCATTGTAAGTGAATAAATCGCAATAGCAAGTGATAAGAAAATTAGCACAGGCATCATAACTTTGCTTACTTTTTCGATACCTTTTTCAACGCCGAAAAGAACTACTAAAGCTGTGATACCAAGGAAAATACAGAACCATAAAACAGGCTCGCCGGCAGATGAAATAAATCTGCCGAAGTATCCGTCAGCAGCAGCAAGAGTGCCTGAACCCGAAATAAATGCATAAAGGTATTTCATAACCCATCCGCCGATTACCGAATAATAAGGCAGAATGATAACGGGTATTAACGCCGCCAGCCAACCGATAAATGAAAACTTTTTGTTTAATGATTTAAATGCACCTACTACTGAAAGTCCGGTTTTGCGACCGATAGCAATTTCTGCGGTCATCAAAGCATAACCAAATGTAACCGCCAGAATAATGTAAACAAGTAAAAATATCCCGCCGCCGTATTTTGCAGCCAAGTAAGGAAATCTCCAGATGTTACCAAGACCTACTGCAGAGCCTGCAGCAGCAAGTACGAATCCGAGTTTTCCTGAAAAACTGCTTCTCTTTTCGTTCATGAATTTTACCTCCGTAAATTAATATTTACATTTTACCACAATTTGCGACACCGCGCAAGTAAAAAATAAAAAGCTGCAGCAAGCAGCCTTTTAAATTATTCATATATTAAGCATCTTTAAACTCAATCGCCAAAGCAGATGTTCATAGCTTTTGCCATTTTTATAAGTTCGTGGTCGCAAGGCACTTTTTTCACTTCCTGACCGATTACATCTTCTAAAGATGCATAGCCGATTTTGTCGCCTTTTAAAATTACCATATTGCCGAACTTGCCTTCCATAGCTAGCTCAACTGCTGCGTAGCCGTAGCGTGATGAAAGCACTCTGTCGTGAGCAGATGTTGTACCGCCGCGCTGGGTGTGACCAAGAACTGTGGCACGGGCTTCAAAACCTGTGAGGTCTTCTAACTGCTCTGCCACAACTGCCGCTATACCGCCAAGGCGGATGGGGTCGGGGCTGTCTTCTCTTATTTTCATTACGACTGCTTCACCGTCTTTTGATTTTGCACCTTCTGCACAGGCAACAATAGCAAAACGCTTGCCTTTAGCGAAGTCTTCTTTGATTTTTTCGGCAACTTTCTCTATGTCGTATGAAATTTCGGGAATTAAAATCGCGTCTGCTGCACCTGCGATACCGCCGTGAAGTGTAAGCCAGCCTGCGCCTCTGCCCATGATTTCTGCAACCATGATACGCTCGTGGCTGATGGCTGTTGTTCTCATTCTGTCAAGGCTTTCTGACACTACGCCTACTGCTGTATCAAATCCGAATGTGTAGTCGGTGCAGTTTAAGTCGTTGTCGATTGTTTTGGGGATTGCGATTACATTTACACCGAGACGCGAGAAATCTCTGCCTGATGTCAATGTGCCGTCGCCACCTAAAATAAAGAGAGCATCAATGCCTGCTTCTTTTAAATTTTCTACTGCAACATGTGACACATCTTCATACACAATCTGTCCGTTTTCTTTTACTATATTGCCATCGTTATCACGAACTGGGTAACGAAAAAGATTATCTTTGTTAGAGCTTTTTAAAATTGTGCCGCCAACGCCTAAAATTTCCTGAACGTTTTCAAGGTTTAAATCTATAAAATCTTTGTGGTAAAGACCATGGTAGCCTTTTTTGATACCTACCACCTGTAAATTATATTTTGTTATAGCTGTGTATGCAACTGCACGGATTACCGCATTAAGTCCGGGGCAATCGCCACCGCCTGTCAAAATCGCAATTTTTTTGATTTTTGTCATTTGTTTATTCCTCTCTGTCTGTATTTAGCCTTTACATTTTAACATATAATATAAAAAAGTGCAATGGATTTTCTATTATTTTTTATGTAATTTTTGTTGTTTTTTGTCGAAATCTATGATAAAATCATTGTATATGGAAAAAAGCGAGGTACATAATGATGCAAAAAGAAGGACGCAGAATCAGAGGCGGAATACCTATGGATGCGGTTACTCCGTTTATTATGCCTGACAGATCAGGTGCATCAAATATGTTTTCTGCATCAGTAAATGTAGAAAAATGTGAAAAGCTTTTGCGTGAAAAAAGACTTGAAGGCATGAAAGGCCTTGGTATGATACATATCTTTATGGCAGCATACATCCGTGTAGTGTCAGAGCTCCCCGGTATCAACAGATTTATCCGCGGTCAGAGAGTTTATGCCCGCAACAATATGGAAATCTGTATGGTTATCAAAAAGGAGTTGTCTCTAAACGCTCCCGAAACGGTAATAAAGCTTGACGCTACTCCCACAGATACACTCTATACAGTTTATGAAAATCTCTCGAAACTCATAGAAGAAAACAAGCGCGAAGGCGACAACAACAGTATGGACTTTTTCGTAAGGGGTCTGGTAAATATTCCCGGAATTTTCCTGAAGTTTGTTGTATGGATGTTAAAAACTTTCGATTATATGGGTTTACTCCCCCGCGCTCTTACGAAGCTCAGCCCGTTCCACGGCTCTCTCTTTATTACAAATATGGGGTCTTTGGGTATGCCACCGATATTCCATCATTTGTATGATTTCGGAAATCTGCCTATATTTATAGCAATGGGCAAAAAGCGCACAGAATATGTACTCAACAAAGACGGCGAAGTGGAAACAAAGCGCTTGATTGACTTTACGGTTTCTTGTGACGACCGTATCTGCGACGGACACTACTACGCAACAGCATTCAAAAGACTCCAGAAGATACTGGAAAACCCCGAGCAGTTGCTCGTTGCTCCAGAATCTGTAACAGAAGATATAAAATAAACAATAAAACCACCCAAAAGGGTGGTTTTATTATTGTAGGGAGCGGCCTCCCGGACGCCCCGTTTTTTTCGGACCGTCGGGGACGCCGGTCCCTACGGGTTATTGTTTTAGTGCCGTCATAATCATAACATAGTATTTGCCTTTTTGGTCTTCTTCGTCAAACTCTAAGATCACCTGAGGGCTAAAGTGTATCCAAGTGAAATTATGAGAAATTTCATCCTGAGTAAAAGCGTCAAAGAAGCTTTTCTTTTCCTTGTCCTTTCCTGTTAAAATCACGGCACGATTATTTTCTTTTGCGCGTTTTTCTTCTGATTTTATGATTGAGATGGCTTCGTCACGGGTTAAATCATACCTTTCGTGTACTGTGGTGGCATAGTTGTAGTGCAATTTGTTTTCTTTCATTTAAAAAACTCCTTATAAGTTAAATTGCACATTTTAAAACATTCCGGAAAATTAAAAAAAGTGCGTAACCGAGGTCACGCACTAAAAACGAAACCTCGATTTTGCGATTATCAATCACTTCACAAAAGGGATGATAAATCAAGGTTCGTTTTTTTGCAAAACGAGCCCTTTTGTGAATTATTTAATTGATAATCGCATACTTATATTACCACATATATCGACAAAAATCAAGCAAATATGCAAAATGAAACATTCTCGCCGAAAATAATAAAAAGACAATCCCGAAAGATTGTCTTTTTTTATAATTTAAGCAGTTATTGCATTTTTCTTTTTGGTAAGTGCCTGGATAACAACTACCACTGTCACAAGACCTACACCGATTATATCGGTTACTGAGCCGGGATAAATCAGAAGCAATCCGCCTGCAGCTGCAACAAGGCGTTCGTACCAGGACATTTTATGGAGTAAAAATCCTTCTAACGATGACGCCACCGCAAATATACCAACCAGTGACGTGATACAGATTGTTACGATTTCAACGGGGGTTGTGTCGATAAAGAGCATAGCAGGGTTCAGTGCAAATACATAAGGAACGATAAATGCACCTATTGCAAGTTTTGTTGCAGTAACCGCTGTCTTCATAGGATTACCCTGGGCGATAGCAGCACCGGCATAAGCCGCCAAAGCTACCGGAGGTGTAAGGTCTGCTACGATACCGAAATAGAACACGAAGAAGTGAGCCGCTATAATCGGAACACCCATTCTGATCAAAATCGGCGCACAGGTTGCCGCCATGATACAGTAGTTTGCGGTAGTGGGAACACCCATACCCAAAACAATACAACAAATCATAGTAAGGAAAAGCGCAACGATTACCTGGTTTCCGGCTAATGCTACGATACCGTTAATCATCATATTTGCAAGGCCTGTCATAGTGATAGTACCTGCAATAATACCTGCAACACCACAAGCCGCCGCCACGGTAATCATACCCTGACCGCCTGCAGCGAGAGCTTCCCAGATACGCTTGGGTGTAGCGCGGTTGCCTTTATTGAAAAGGCTCACTACAATTGCCGCAACGATAGCGATTGCCGCTGCGTACTGGATTGATTTTGTGCTGGTACTTACAAGATATATAAGAATTATTAACGGCAAAAGAAGATATGACTGCTTCAAAAGGGGAATCATTCTGGGTAAATCTTCTTTTGATACACCGCGTAAACCTTCTTTTTTCGCTTCTAAATGAACCGCTATAAATATACCTGCAAAGTAAAGTACCGCAGGGAGTATAGCCAATACTACGATCTTGCTGTAAGGCATACCTACATAGTCTGCCATCAGGAATGCTGCCGCACCCATAATAGGAGGCATAATCTGTCCGCCTGTTGATGCTGACGCTTCAACTGCACCTGCAAATTCTGATTTGTAGCCTGTTTTCTTCATCAGAGGAATGGTTACTGAACCTGAACCTACAGTGTTTGCAACTGATGAGCCTGAAACCATACCCATCAGGGCACTTGCGATTACTGCAACCTTAGCAGGACCGCCTGAAAATCTGCCTACTATGGCATTTGATATTTTAATAAAGAAATCCGCGATACCTGTACGCTCCAGAAACGCACCGAAAATAATAAACACTACGATAAATTTAGAACATACATTAACAGGTGTTGAAAGTACACCTTCTTTTCCGTAGAAAAGATAGCGGATGATGTAGTTGAGCTTACCTGTGAATGTGGGATTGGAAAGTCCCCATATAAAAGCGTAAACGATAAAGCAGCCTGCCACGATAATAATGGGAAGACCTACACTTCGGCGACAAAGCTCGATGAGAGCCAAAACCCCCACAACGCCTATCATAATCTGATAAAACTCAAACTTTGAGCCCTGCTGGATAATATCCTTGGCATTGAATGCAAAATAAAGAAACGCACCCGTACCCAAAAGCATAATCAAAATATCATACCAGGGCATGTAGTTTGTTTTTTGTTTACCTTTTTTTACAGGATACATAAGGTAACCTATAAATATGATAAACGCCACGAAAGTTGTCAGACGAAGTTCTTCCAACCAACTGGCAAAGAGCGTTACATAAAGGCAGAACAAAGAAAACACAGCAAGTACAGATGTAACGATGATTTTCGGTACGCCTTCCCATACTCTTGTGTTTGATTCTCTGTCAAACTTTTTCATAACGGCATCTAAGTCCATAGGTTCGGTCTCGACTTGTGCCTTTTTTTTGAATAACATCAAATCCCTCCTAGGGTTAATTCTTTAAAAAAGGCTGCGACGAAATCCGCCGCAGCCAAGATATTCTTAACTACTGTACTGCTACTTCGATACCTTTTTCTTTGAAGTATTTAGCAGCACCTGCGTGGAAGGGAACTGTAAGTCCCGCTGTTGCATTTTCTAAGCTTAATTCTGCACCTTTTGCATTTTCTGCAGCGATTGCATCAATGTGGTCAAAGATTGCAGCTGTTAAGTTGTAAACATCTTCTTCTGATGCATCTGCTGATACAATCAATGTAGCCTTAACTGTTACTGTTGTAACATCTTCTGTCTGGCCATTGTATGTGCCTGCAGGAATTGTAAGCAATGAGTAGAAGTCGCATGATGCCATAAGAGCTTCTGCTACTTCGCCATCAATGGGAACTAAGTATGCATCGTTTGTTGTGCAGAGTTCTGTGATTGCGGGTGTAGGAGCACCTGCAACGATAAATGCTGCGTCGATTTTACCGTCTTTTAAAGCGTCAGCACTGTCAGCAAATGACTGGTACTGTGCTTTGATGTCTGTCTCTTTAAGACCTGCTGCTGTGAGCACGTCAATAGCATTAAAGTAAACGCCTGAACCGGGAGCACCGATTGAAACTGATTTACCTTTTAAATCTGCAACTGATTTGATAGCGGGGTCCATTGTAACGAGCTGAACTGTTTCTGCATAAAGACCTGCAACTGTACGGAATGTCTGAACTGCGCCTTCTTCTTCAAAAGAGCGTGTGCCAGCCCAAGCGTAAGCCATAACGTCTGACTGTACTGTACCTAACTGGTAGTCGCCAGCGTCAATACCCTGGATGTTTGCTTTTGAACCGTCTGTTGAAACAACTGTTACGTTGATACCTGCGTTATTTTTGATATACTGACCGAGTACGCCGCCGTAACCGTAGTAAGTACCTGCTGTACCGCCTGTACCCATTGTCATTTTTGATGTAGCAGCATTACCGCCGCAAGCAGATAATGCTAAAACCATAACAAGCGCTAAAACAATAGCAATAAACTTTTTCATGATTTGCCTCCTAAAAAATTATATTGTGAACGTATACATTATATAATAGTTTTTGAATTTTTGCAATAGTATTCTTTCGTTTTGGTAAAATTTAACCCCGAAAATAAAAGGATTTTCTTTCGAAAAAGAAAGTTCTTTGTCGATTTTTTTCAGTTTTTGGAATTTCGCCTACCGGAGGCAGAGAAAAAACGAACAGGCAACGGGAATTTGGATGCAGAATGAACGAGCGGAGCCGAAGGACGAGTCCCGAAGGCGTACGTTGGTACGCCGAGTGGCTCTGCTCGTTTAAATTCGAAACATAAAATAAAAAGCACTCAGAATGAGTGCTTTCGTTTATTAATCTATTGTTTTGAATGTTTCTGCGCCAAATTCACTTGACTAATTTTCTGCAATATTGGGTGCAAAGCTTGTCGGTACATTCAGAACATTTAAGAGCCATATTACTGTTTTCCCAAAAACGCTCGGGATACGTAAACACGCACGCCTCCCACACAATCCAGATAGCTGTTGCCAGCGCCACCAAAGTATATGAATATACCCCGGGCACAACGATAAAAGGCGCAAACATCATTAAATGGTCCCAGTTGAAAATTCTGCAGGTGGTACAGCATTTATTTCCCATAATAAGCCTGAACGGGCACCATATCAGTACACAAATAAGGTCCGCCACATAGAAAAATATACTTATCAGAAAAATCTCCGCCACGCCGATAACATTTTTCCAACAAAGAACACCTATTACGATCACAAGCGCCACCCAGATTACAAGCACCTTGTATGCAGCTTTCGTAGTGTCGATTATGTATTTTTTTAAGGTTTCTTTTTTTATCTTTTCACGGATAGGGCGGAAAAGCGATGAAAAAACTTTCTGCGACCCGATGGAAATATGGGCTTTTACGGGAATGAGCTGAAGTATCATATCGTAAATCCATACCGCCCATAAAATATGAAGTATTGAAAAACTTTCAAAAAAATTAAACCCTGATAATATGTCATATTCTGTTTTTCTGAGAAAATACATAAAAAGTGCAAGAATAAATACTATAATTCTTCCAAAAAGTCGGAGAAAGTATATTTTTCGCACCTTTGATGTGGTATGTTTTGCCATAATATTTTTCCTTTTTTATTATAATATTTTGCCATGGATATTTTAGCACAGTTTTTAAAAAAATGAAATAAAGCCCCGATAAATTATCGGGGCTTTATTGCATCTGTTGCGGGATTATTTATAAGCTTTCCGTTTTCTTCAAACCTCGACCCGTGACAGGGACAATCCCAGGAATGTTCCTGCTTATTATATTTTAAAGCACATCCCAAATGGGGACATCTCGGCGCCGTGGGTGTAACCAGACCTTTTACCGACTCAAATATATTTACTGCAAGCTGTGGATGAAATATATTTCTTTGGGGTGAATAAACTTTTTCATACTCACTTTTTCCTTTGCATATCATATCATTTAATACCATTGCCGAAACCATCGCAGACGACATCCCCCACTTGTTAAAGCCCGTTGCCACATATAAGTCAGGCGTCGATTTTGAATACCGACCGATATAAGGAATCCCGTCAAGGGTCATACAGTCCTGTGTTGCCCATATTCCTACTTCCTCGGCGTTGGGATAATATTTTTCTTTAACCTGACGGAGTTCTGCCCAGTTTCCGCCCTCACTTCCCGTGCGGTGACTTCCTCCCCCAAGCAACAGTAAATCATTATAACTTCTGAAAGAAAGTCCGTCCTTTTTTTCATCAACATACATATCTTGTATTTTTGGTGCGTTTTTTAACGCAAGTACATAAGACCTGTGCTGATACATTTTAAGGAAATATCCGCCGTGCTTGTTGATAAAAGGAAAATGTGTTGCTACAATGATTTTCTTAGCACGGATTTTTCCGCGATTTGTAATGGCGATGTTGTTTCTTATCTCTGAAACTTTAGTGTTTTCATATATTTTTAAGTCTTTTGCAATACCATACGCAAGTTTCAAGGGATGAAAACTTGCCTGATTTTCTAGTCGGACCGCACCCGCAACATCAAAAGGTAATTCCGTGTCCTGACAAAACTTCGCATCACATCCAATACTGTTTAAGGCTTTTACTTCCTGCTCGATTATCTTGCTATTGTCTTTTGAATATACAAATGAGCTGCATTCTTCAAAACCGTCAGTGTCTTTTGCCAGTTCCTTTAATTTTTCACAGGCAGCACTCTGGCTTTCATAATAAAGGCGCGCAGTATCGTGTCCGTATTCTTTTATAATTTTATCGTATATAAGACCGTGGCCGAATGTGATTTTTGCGGTGGTGCCGTTGGTTATGCCATTACAAATTTTATTCGCCTCCACCAAAACACAGTCCGCACCTGTTTCCGATAACTTCTGCGCGCACAAAATTCCACATAACCCGCCGCCAATAACTAAAACATCTGTCTTAACGTCTCCCTCAAGGGCGGGAAAACTGTATTTTTCTATATCTTTATTCCATATTGATTTCATATTTTCACCTCGTGTTTATCGTTTCCAAAACATCCATTTTTATACAGTCTTATTAACTAAATTATGTCGAAAAACATATAATATTGTTGGGAGGTGAAAAATATGTGTAATTGTAAAGTAAGCTGTCCATTGCTTGCCATTGCCGCAAGCATAATCATAGGTGTTGTCACTGCCTTTCTTCAGATTACTGCAGTAATCACCGTTACACCTGCATTTTTGTGGGTTGTGCTGGGTATTTCTGTTGTGTATCTGGCTGTGCTTCTGGCATCTTCATCTAAAACCTGCGGTGCAAGGTGCTGCGGAATTCTGTCAACACTTTTGACGGGTATTTTAGGTGCAGCTCTTGTTTCTGTGGTGCTTTTAGGCATCACATTTGCTGCAACAAGCATTATCGGTGCTATAATCACAGGCGCGCTTTTGGCATTTTTGTCATTGACACTGACATCAAGCGCCTGCTTGGTAAAATGCCTCGCTGATTGCGAAAATTAAAGTACAAAAAGAGAGCCACACATTACGGTGTGGCTCGGTTTATTTCTCTAATAATATTCTCAAACTTCTGAATTCTTTTCCGTTTTTACCGTCAAGTACGGTATACTGTGTGTTTTCGCCAAAACTGCTCAGTATAGAAAGAGGAACATCCAATGCCTTTGCCAACATTATCATAATGTCTCCCCTGTCAGCATAATCTGACAATCTTGCTTTACTGGGCGCAAGACCTAAATATGTTGCCGTAATTGCATAGCCTATAGGGTAACGCCCTTGTCTTTTTGCGCTCTCTCCCCAACCAAGAGCACAGATTACCATTTTCATTGCTTGTTCGTATGTAACATACTCATCAGGTGCAAATGTTCCATCACCCATACCATCTATTATTCCTGAATTTCTGGCTTGTGCAATATAACCACACGCCCAATGGCCATAAGGAACATCTGTAAAACCAGAACTGTCTTCAGCAGGTTCGAGTCCTAACATGATGATAATCATCTTTATCATTCCTGCCCTCGTAACAGGACCGTCAACAGTCAACTGTCCTAAAGCATTTCTGTCAACGATACCGTATTTTTCAAGTTCTTCGGCGGCTGTTTCTTTTGTGTAGGTTGCTGATACCATACAAGCGGATGCCAAAACTAAAACTACTGACAATAAAATACTGATAATTTTTTTCATTTTAATCTCTCCCTTGGAATAATAATGTTACATAATGTAACATTATTATTGTAACAAATTGTTACAATAAAGTCAAGGGGTGATTTTATGATAGGCTTAAAAACAATCAGAAAAGAACGAAACCTTAATCAGCTTAAAGTTGCTATGGACTTAAATATTTCCCGCGAAGCACTCTCTCACTACGAAAACGGCAAACGTGAACCCAGCCTTGATATGCTTAATAAAATGTCAAAATATTTTAATGTATCAATAGATTATTTAATAAATGGAAAAGAGTTTGAAAAAAGGTAAGTATAAAGCCACTACCAAACGGAAGTGGCTTTATACTTTTTATTGCTTGTTCTTAACTTTTTTAGATTTGTAATCCTTGTTATAACTCTTACATGCCCTCTCAAGATTCTTATATTCACAAGAAATGCCAACAAGAAATTTGTTTTTATTGTTGACGACATCAAAATATGTCATTTGTGCATGATTTAATATATCTGCCTTCATACGGTTACAAACTGCAATCTGCCTTTGAAGCAATCTCTTGTATTTTTCATCTGTTTCTTCATTTATATCAAATTCTATTAACGCATCTTTATGTACTGGAATCATGTTGTTAAAACCTAGTAATCCGTATTCTCCGTTTTTTAACTTGAGTAGATGTTTGCCTGATTTTATATTAATATGATTTGGTTTTGGAGACTCCATAGGTACAAAATATTCAAAACCTCCAAAATCAAATACAACACCAACATATGGTCGTTTGGCATTTTTATTATATTGAACTTTGTTGTCTCGACTATGGAGATAGCGAATATAATGATCATCCACTTTATAAAGTCTTAAAACCTTCATTTTTTTGTCCTTTCCATTAAAAACAATGGCGAGACAGAAATCTATCTCGCCATTTTTAAGTCCCAACTTGCGGTATGGGATAACCGCTTTTTTAAGTTTCAACTTACGGCATGAAATAACCGCTTTTTTAAGTCCTCATTTTCGGATTAGGATCTCCGCTAAATTGGGGGTGATAAACGATTGATTATTTATCACTTTTAAAGTGGAATAATATCCACAATATAATTATATGCGAATTTCATAAAAAAATCAAGTGAAATTTTATGAAAATTTTTTTATTTTCTGTAAATAATTTCCGCCATGCTTCTCCTGACGGTAATGCATTAATAATCTTTGTTTTACGAAGCATTTGCCGTTGGCAAATATGAAGTGACGGTAAAACCGTCATGAAGAAAATTTGCTTTGCGAATCTATGAAGCAAAGCGTTCCTTAATGTGCCGCAGGCACTCTTCATTAGCGAAGCGTCTTCATAGCCGAAAGCTACTTAATGTTCCGAAGAAACGCTTCATTGAAAAAAGACTATTCCGAAGAATAGTCTTTTTTCTGGCTCCTCCAGCTGGGCTCGAACCAGCGACATCATGATTAACAGTCATGCGCTCTACCGACTGAGCTATAGAGGAATATAGTTTAGTATATTCTGTTTTTGTAAAAATATACATAACGGACGAAGCATATTCACTTCGTCCGTTAATTTGTTCCGGCAGCGTTCTATTTTCCCGGGCAGTTGCCCGCCAAGTATCTTCGACGCTAAGGAGCTTAACTACCGTGTTCGGAATGGGAACGGGTGGGACCTCCTCGCTATGACCACCGGATTAGTGGGTGTGTACCCTCAAAACTAAACACGAGATATCAATTTGATGTTGCTTTCTCATATAGAATCATCTTTTTTCGAACCTGTTTGATCAAGCCCTCGACCTATTAGTATCAGTCAGCTACATGTGTTACCACACTTCCACCTCTGACCTATCAACCTCATAGTCTATAAGGGGTCTTACTTGCTTGTGCAATGGGAGATCTTATCTTAAGGGGGGCTTCACGCTTAGATGCCTTCAGCGTTTATCCCGTCCATACGTAGCTACCCAGCTGTGCCGTTGGCACGACAACTGGTGCACCAGAGGTATGTCCATCCCGGTCCTCTCGTACTAAGGACAGCTCCTTTCAAATCTCCTGCGCCCGCGACAGATAGGGACCGAACTGTCTCACGACGTTCTGAACCCAGCTCGCGTACCGCTTTAATGGGCGAACAGCCCAACCCTTGGAACCGAATCCAGCTCCAGGATGCGATGAGCCGACATCGAGGTGCCAAACCTCCCCGTCGATGTGGACTCTTGGGGGAGATAAGCCTGTTATCCCCAGGGTAGCTTTTATCCGTTGAGCGACGGCAATTCCACTCTCATTCCGCCGG
>JAZOSI010000064.1:0-3070 GCA_045657065.1 Congzhengia sp.
TTTCTTCATTAAAACTCCATAAATCTTCAATGGAGCCGCCACCACGACCTACAATCATCACATCGCAAGCGCAAACTCTGTTCATATAATCTACGGCATTAGCAATTTCTCCTGCTGCCGAAACACCTTGTACACTAACAGGGTAGAGTACGATTTCGGCTAAAGGATAACGCCTTTTTGTAATGTTTAAAATATCCTGAAGTGCAGCACCGCCTTCGGCAGTTGCTATACCTATTTTTTCAGGGAAACGGGGAAGAGGCTTTTTTGCGATGGAGTGAAACATACCTTTTTCCCGCAACTTTTCTTTTAACTTTTCAAAAGCTGCGTACAAAGAACCTTCACCGTCAGGCTCGATTTTCTCTGCATAAATCTGATATATTCCGCCTTGCTCATAAACAGAAATTCTACCCCTTACAATAACTTTCATGCCATCTTCGGGACGGAATTTAAGATACTGCGCAGCGGAACGAAACATAACGAGTTTTATAACACTTCCTTCGTCTTTCAAACTTGCATAGATGTGACCTGAAGAGTGAAGTTTGAAATTAGAAAGCTCTCCCGTGACTTTGATGTCTGAAAGATAAGAATTTGCATCTAAAACTCTTTTTATATAGTTATTAAGCTGAGAAACACTTACTGTTAAAATTTCATTGCTCATAATTACTGTTCTTTTGACTTGTAAACAGATGCTAAAACGCCGTTTACAAATTTAGCGCTTTTTTCGTCGTTGTAAATTTTTGCGATTTCAACGGCTTCGTTGATAGCGATGCTGTCAGCGATGTCATCTTTGTATAAAATTTCGCAAATAGCCACACGAAGAACCGCTAATGTTACCTTTGCAAGACGGGAAACTTTCCAGCCTTTTGAGAATTCTTCAATAACAGCGTCGATTTTTTCTACATTTTCAATGGCACAGTTTACAGTAGAATTGATGTATTCTGTCTGTGAACCTGCGTCGCCGTTCAACTCATAAAAGAGCGCAAGGGCATCTTCTGCTGTGAGTTTCTGAACTTCATATTCAAATAGGAGTTTAAAACAATTTTCTCTTGCTTCTTTTCTGGTCATAGCTTTCTCCTTTTAACATAAGACTATTAACTTTATCATTATACACCATTTAATAGGAAAAATAAAGACTTTTTTACAAAAAAGTCCAAAAAATATGCAAAAAAATAAGCCACGGTTTTTCGTGGCTTATTTTTTAACTAACTATTCTGCGTGCTGCATAATAACAACCGTTGTAATAACCCGTTACAATGCTTGTGTACTTGATAACATCTCCTGTCTGGGGAGAGTGTATCATCATACCATTTCCTACATAGATTCCTACGTGATGAATACGGCTTGCACCCTGTCTTTTAAAGAGTAATAAATCGCCGGGCATAAGCTCTGACTTACTTACGGGAACACCGTTATCAATCTGCTGATATGATGAACGGTATAAGTTGTATCCCAACTGTTTGAATACATAAGAGGTGAATCCTGAACAGTCAAAGCCTGCAGGTGTTGAACCGCCGTATACATAGGGGAGACCTAAAAACTGTTCTGCAATCTGAACAACTCTCTGTCCTGCAGATAATGTGTATTGAGCACCATAGTCGACAATAACATCGTTTCTTGGTGCAGGAGCTGTCGTGCTGATGTAGTCGCCTGAGACGTATGCGAATCCTATATCGGCTAAAGGATAAGTGATCTTATACCAACCGTTTTCTTCGGCAAGAAGTACAACGGCTGCGCCGTAGTCAAGCTGACCGTAAGAAGGATACGCAGTTGATGGACCTGAGCGTACGTTTACGCTTGAGCCCGTAGAATAACCTGTGCAGGGATATGTAACAGCAAAAGAGGATGCTGACAATGAAAGCAACATAATAATAGCCATTGTTGCCGCACAGATTACCTTTGTAATCTTTCTCATTATAAACCTCCGAATTTCGATGAAAGTCACAAAAAACATAACTTCCACCTTTATTCCACATGTGCCATTATACACACAAAAACACATTTTGTCAAGAGTTTTTAAAACTTTTTTAACAATTTCGTAGCATTTGTAACATAATTGACACATCGAACACGAAAATGCTTGAATATTTAAATATAATATGTTAGAATAAAATGGAAAGTAAAAAAACATTTAAGGAGTGTAACAATATGTCAGAAATCACAAAGGTTTTGGCATTTGACTTTGGTGCTTCAAGCGGCAGAGCGATGCTTTTTACATTCGACGGCGAGAAATTAGAAATTGAAGAAATGCACAGATTTTCAAACGACCCCGTAATGATAGGTAAACACTTTCACTGGGACGTTTTAAGACTTTTCTTTGAAATCAAACAGGGCATTAACAAGACAGTTTTAGCAGGTCACAAAGATATCCAGGCTATCGGTATTGATACCTGGGGTGTTGACTTTGGTCTTTTCGATAAAAACGGAAAACTCTTGGGTAACCCCTACCACTACCGTGACACAAGAACAGATGGTATGATTGAGTATGCTGATGAAACCATCGGCAAAAAATACATTTTCGAAAGAACAGGTATTCAGTTCAACTTCTTTAACACGTTGTTCCAGTTTATGTCAATGGTAAAAGAAAATGATCCCTTGCTTCCCATTGCAGACAAAATGCTTTTTGTACCTGATATTTTCAACTACCTTTTAACAGGTGTTATGAAGAATGAGTATTCTATTGCTTCAACATCACAGCTTTTAGAAGTTCATTCAAAGACATGGGACAAAGAGTTAATGAAAAAAGCAGGCATTCCCGAAAACATTTTCGGCGAAATTGTTATGCCCGGCGAAGTAGTAGGTATGTTATCAGATGATATCTGCGAAGAACTTGGTTGTCCTAAAATCCCCGTTATCGCAGTTGGTTCACATGATACAGCATCAGCTGTAGCAAGTGTTCCTGTAACAGAAGACTATAAATACGCATATATTTCAGCGGGTACATGGGCATTGATGGGTTCAGAACTTGACGAACCTAATGTAACAGATACCACATACGCTTACAACTTCACAAACGAAGGCGGTGTATGCGGAAAAATTCGTTTCTTAAAGAATATAATGGGACTCTGGATTA
>JAZOSI010000065.1:0-2144 GCA_045657065.1 Congzhengia sp.
TATAATTGAATTACTTGAAAAGTATGGGCTTATTCAGAGGGAAAGTTCAACCCCTTCAGAAAGTCGTGTAAGCGTTCCAACTTACGATCAGAAAGCCCATTAATCATTTTAATAACGTCGCTTCTGACACTTGTGTCTGAATCGGCGTTATTTTTTATTTCGTCAGTTCCGCATAGATCGTCAAGAGAACAACCGAGATACAAAGCTATTTTTATTAATGTTTCAATAGACGGCATACAACCCAAATTTTTCATGTTTCGTAACGTGCTATCTGACACGCCTATATCCGAAAGCATAACACCGAGTTTTACACCTTTTTCACGGGCACGAATTTTAATTCTTTCAGCAATTTCTTGTGAAGTATTCATAAATTCACCACCTTTCAATTGTGCAAACAGCTAAATTTAACCATTAAGTATTGCAAACGATTAAATTTAACTGTATAATATAGTTATCCTATATTGAATGACATAACAAAAGCGACCAATATAATTAAAGCGTACGGTTAATTATATTAGTTATTTGGCGTTATTCTGTTGATATTATTTGCTTTTGTCAACATTATTATACGTTAAATTTAATCGAAAGTCAATAGGAAAACTATATTTAAACGATGAAAATAAAAATTTTATTGGTTTGCACAATTTTTATTAGAAGTTTGAAAGGAAAGTGATATATAATTTATGACATTTGCACAAAGACTTGAAACGCTCAGAATACAAAAAGGGCTGACACAGGAAGAAATAGCAAGACTTATTAATATTAGTCAACCTTCATATTGCGCATATGAGCGCGGAAAAAACAAGCCGTCAAAGAATACGCAGATACAGCTTGCAAAGGTTTTAAAAGTTTCTGTTGATGAGCTGATGAACGGAACCGATACAGAAAATATTATAGCACCTGTTGAAGCGGTAACCGTTGAAGGGGGCGAAACAATAATTGAATAAGGGGGAAGAATACAGAAGCCGCGTATATACTGACCGGCCCCCATATGCAGATTTTGAAGCGCCGGAAAAGTTTCAAGCTATTCAAAGTATTATTGCAAAGCGATTAGTTGAACACCCGAACGCAATTTGCAGTTATTCCGGGGGTGCAGATAGTGACATAATGATAGATCTGATAGAACGCACACGCAGCCTTTTCAATTTATCGCCGGTTAAATATGTATTCTTTAACACAGGCCTGGAAATGAAAGCAACAAAAGATCATGTAAAAGATACAGCTGCAAAATACGGCGTTGATATTGAAACAGTAAGGCCGAAAATCGGAATTGTTCAAGCTTCCCGTAAATATGGAATACCTTTTGTTTCAAAAATAATGTCCGGTGGCCTGGAAGAATGGCAAAAGAAAAACATACCGCTTACGATTGCGGAAGAATACGCAGAAGCGGAAGACAAACAAGCTAAAAGGGAAGAACTTAGACAGCGATTCCAAAAATGTGAAAGCTTGATAAACTTTTTATGTTGCTGCAATTCAGCCGGGGATCCACGGCCAAACATACAGCTTGTTATTAATTCAAGTAAATATATGTTGGATTTTATCAAAGAGTTTCCGCCGGATTTTAAAATCAGCGCTAAATGCTGCGATTATTGCAAGAAGCAACCGGCACATAATGTTCAACAGGGTTATGAAATGATAATAACCGGCGAAAGACGAGACGAAGGCGGTATGCGTTCCGTACCGCGTAAGGACTGCACAACAATGTGCTTTACTGAAACAAGTTCCGGTCAATATCGTTTAAGGCCGCTTTATTATGTTTCTGATAATGATAAAGCATGGTATAAAGAGCATTATAATATAAAATTTTCGGACGCTTACGAAAAGTATGGTTTAACTCGGACCGGCTGTTGCGGTTGTCCTATATCCTACAAAGCAATTGACGATCTTGAAAAGATAAAGCCATTTGAACCAAATGTTGTTAAAGCTGCATGGGCTATATTTGGCAAAAGTTATCTTTATCGTATGCAATACAACGCATATAAAAAAGCTAAAATGCAGAACGAAGCCGAACAGAAAACAGTGATTGACGGACAGTTATCATTTTAAAGGGGGTTAATTATGCCGAAAGTTTATCTATCTGAGAAACAAAAGGATATTAGCAGACTTAGCGATAATTTGAAATTGATACAAGGTACAAAAGATTG
>JAZOSI010000066.1:0-2797 GCA_045657065.1 Congzhengia sp.
GTGTATGTGTGAGGCTGGAAAACGCATCTGATACGCTGAGCACCTGTTGCCTTTGCCGCTGACAATGTGGCTTTTATCTCTGTGGGATGATGGGCATAATCGTCATAGATTTTAGCACCCTTTACTTCACCCTTATATTCAAACCGTCTGTTTGTTCCCGAAAAAGACAACAACCCTTTTTTGATACCATCTTTCGAAACTCCCAGAAGCTCAGATACTGCAATTACAGCCAAAGCATTTGAAACATTGTGAATCCCGGGCACTTTCAAAGATACAGTTTCAAAAAATTCTCCCTTTTTATAAACATCAAAGGTTGAAAAACCCTCTTCGTTAAATGTGATATTTTTTGCAGCATAGTCACAATTTTCATTCTTTACGCCGTAGGTTATTATCTTTTTGTCGGACAATGTCACAGCACGCTTTACACTTTCATCATCAAAATTTGCAATGACTGCACCATCATCAGGAGTTTTCGCTACAAACGTGCGAAAACAATCGATAATATCGTCCAAATCTTTAAAATAATCCAGATGGTCCTCTTCAATATTTAAAATAATGCTGTATAGCGGAAAAAATTTCAAGAAACTCGCACAATACTCACAAGCTTCAGTTACGAAATAATCTTTACCGCCGTCACGGAAATTGCCCCCAATCAAAGGCAGCACACCGCCTACTAAAATTGTAGGGTCCATATCACTTTCGCATAAAACGTGCGATATCATAGATGTGGCAGTGGTTTTACCGTGAGTGCCTGATACTGCAACGGGATAACGATATTTTTTCATCATAGCACCCAGTAACACTGCGCGCTCGATTGCGGGAATCCCCAATTCTTTTGCACGGCAAAGTTCAGGATTATCTTCTTTTATGGCTGCAGTATAAACTACAAGACCTGCACCATCGATATTTCCGGCACTGTGACCGACAAAAACCTCTATTCCGCAGCGTCTTAATTCTTCTACAGTTTCACTTTCCTGAAAATCAGAACCCGAAACTTTAATGCCGTCATTTTTAAGAATCTGCGCCAAAGCACTCATACTTATACCGCCGATACCTATAAAAAAGACACTTTTTTCTTTATTTAAACTGTTTAAATCAAAATCGCACATACCGAAAATTCCTTTCAGAATAACAATATATAGTTGCTTACCAATATATTATACACTATTTGTTCTGAAAATAAAAGTATTTTTTTAATAATATGTATATTTTCTCACAAAAATTGCAAAAATAATCCTAAACCACATCAAAAAGGAGAACATATATGGATATCACCGATATTAGAATCAGAAAAATCAATCAGGACTCAAAGATGAAAGCCATAGTGTCAGTAACCTTTGACAATTCTTTGGTAGTCCACGATATTAAAGTAATTGAAGGTGCGGACAAGCTTTTTGTGGCTATGCCAAGCCGAAAAACCCCCGAGGGTGAGTACAAAGACATCGCCCATCCTATAAATACTGATATGAGAAGCAATTTAGAACATTCCATTTTAGAAAAGTACCAGACAGCCCTGGTCGAAGAGTCAGAAACGCCAAATGCATAAATATAGGAAGACTTTTTGCAAATCTGCAAAAAGTCTTTTTTTATTGCAAAACGGTAATATTTTTGTAACATTACTGAAATTTGCGCCAAAAAATACTTTTAAATCTTTTTTTAATAAAAAGTTGCATTTTGTGTGTTTTTATGTTATAATGATTGTAGCATAATTTTTGCGAATATTTTGAGTTTTAGAATATACGCTTTTATTTTAGGAGGCTAAAAATATGGAGATTAAAGTTGATACCAACTATGACGGTTCCCAAATTCAAGTCTTAGAGGGTTTAGAAGCCGTAAGAAAAAGACCGGGTATGTACATAGGTTCTACATCAGAACGCGGTCTGCACCACTTGGTTTATGAAATAGTGGACAACAGCATAGACGAAGCTTTAGCTGGCTATTGTAAGAATATTTTTGTGGATATCAACGAAGATAACTCTATCACAGTAAGAGACGACGGTCGTGGTATCCCTGTAGGTATTCAGCCCCAGACAGGTCTTCCTGCTGTTGAGGTTGTATTTACCGTGCTTCACGCGGGCGGTAAATTCGGTGGCGGCGGATACAAAGTATCAGGCGGTCTTCACGGCGTTGGTGCATCTGTTGTTAACGCTGTGTCAGAATACCTGGAGGTTGAGGTATCAGACGGCGAACACGTTCATTTCCAGAGATACGAACGCGGTCACTCCTGCGGTCCGTTAAAGGTTATCGGCGATACAAAAATCACAGGTACAAAAGTTACATTCAAGCCTGACGGCGAAATTTTCGAAACACTTATATATGATTTCGAAATTCTCTTAAAAAGACTTCGCGAGCAGGCATTCTTAAATAAAGGTCTTCGCATTGTTTTGACCGACAAGCGTGAAGACGGAAAAACTGCCGACATGAAATACGACGGCGGTATCAAAGAGTATGTTACATACTTAAACCGTGGCAAAAACCCTCTCCACGAAGAAATCATTTACTTTGAAGCCGAACAGAACGATGTTATCTTAGAAGTTGCTATGCAGTACACAGATGCGTACAACGAAACCTTGGTAAGCTTTGCAAATAACATCTCCACCACAGAGGGCGGTACTCACGAATCTGGCTTTAAAACAGCACTCACCAGAATTTTAAACGACTATGCTAAAAAGCACAACATCATAAAAGATAACGACAAAAAGCTCGAAGGCTCCGACACTCGTGAGGGTCTTGCTGCCGTTATCTCTGTTAAGGTTTTAGAAGCACAGTTCGAAGGTCAGACAAAGACCAAACTCGG
>JAZOSI010000067.1:0-12206 GCA_045657065.1 Congzhengia sp.
CTTAATTCAAGTCCTCAGATTTAACCCCGGGAACGATCACTGCAATATCTTCTAAATATTCTGCAATTACCGTGACCTCAACTGACGTTTTATTTAACTTTTTGTAGGAAGTTTTTATATCTCGTAATGTAGAATTAGGAGCTAACTGACCTTCAATTTTTTCCTTTAACTGTGCGACACCGTAATCCGCAACAGTTTGCGGATTTTGTAGTTCTTCTGTTATTTCCACTTCTTTGTATGTTTTCTTTGTAAAGCCTATACCAAACATTAAATGTGTCTGGGTATCACAAATATAATGTTTATAGGGTTCTTTGTCTTTAAAAAGATTTAAATCCTTATCAAAGAAATGAAAAGTAAAGCGTATTTTTTTCTTTCCTGTTTCGTTCTTTACGGGAGAAAGACACGAGAAAATCTCTTTTTCTTCGTACCACACCCTTGCGAGAATTTCTGCATCTGCACGGATGTAACGGTTTTCCTGACGGACGGTACTCGGGACTTTGCCTGTGACAATAACCGTATCTTTTAATACTGTATCACCTTCACTGAGTACAGGCACACCACCACGGACAGTCATAGTTTCTATAATTCCGTCCCGCTTGGCGATTACGTTCGTATAATCGTCGTGATTGTATATTTTGGGTATTTCTATGGTTTCACGTACATCTACAATAACCTTTGAGCCGTTATGATATACCCACAACCACGCAAGCTCAGGAATTTTTAAAAGTGTATCCCGCTGTATCGCATGAGGGTCGATTTTTGCCCGTAGCATACCTTTTTTCAGACCTGTTTCGTTAAGAACAGATATGATGTTATCTTCGGGAATTTTTTTATTTCCCGTAATTTCTATTTTCCATACAAAAAGATTTGACACTATAATTAAAACAACAAATATAAAACAACCAAAAAGTGCAATTTTTCTTTTTTTGTGTTTTTTTATAAAAAAGGGAAGACCGTGTTTTATGTTTACGTGTACCGCAACATTGGTGTCGCTGATTATTTCGGAAATCCTCTTGAAATTCGGTGCTGAAATCCGACATCGTATTGCACAATCCGAAATTCTTACCAAATCCCACAAAAGTATTCCGCGGGATGTACACAAGTTTATAAACCGCTCGCAGAATCTTCCTGACACGGTTATGGTAAGAAAACCTTTAAAATACATAAAAAACATTATATCAACTCCGCGCTTGAGAAAATTCCATAGATGAGATTTTGCCTGCCAACGTGAACTCGTCATCGGTAATAATTTCTATGCTGAAATCTTCTCCCTGAATTGTAAGAATTACATCCTTTGTTGCAACTGACACTTGATTTTCCTCATAAAGAAGAATAGATGTATAGTTTTCAAGGCGCAATTCTTTGTTTGACATCATGGTAATTCTGGGAGAATTAAAGAAAACATCTTCTGGTACATCCAAAGTTTTAACTAATTTTTTAGGCGCAAGCCTTTTTGCTTTTTTTCGAGCCATGGTTTCACCTCCGTAATACTTATGCGCACGATTTCATAATAATTACATAGGTGGTGTAAGTATGAAAAATGCAATTAAAATAATTATGTCAGGCGTTATGGTATTTATGCTGATTTTTTATACAGAACAAGTGACAAAAGGGGCGAACCTCTCACTTGAAATCTGTGCAACATCTGTGATACCTGCGCTGTTTCCGTTTTTTGTTGTTTCGGGCATTTTGGTAAATACAGGAATATCTCACCTTATAGGAGAAATTTTTACGCCTGTCAGTAAATTGCTTTTTAAAACATCAGGCACAGGAGCTTTTTGTTTTGTTATGGGACTTTTGTGTGGATACCCCACAGGTGCGAAAGTGATAGCGGATATGTATAAATCAGGCACGCTTTCTAAAAAAGAAAGTGAACGCTTACTTGCATTTTGCAACAATTCAGGACCGCTTTTTGTTATAGGTACTGTGGGGATAAGTATGCTTGGCAACAAAAAGATAGGAATTGTTCTGTATGTTATTCACGCAATATCGGCTCTTTTCACAGGCGTGATGCTTTCACTTTTTAATAAAAAAGCATCAACCCAGATTTTAAACAAAATAGTAGCAGTAAACCTTGGAAGAGCAATCACAAAATCAATAGAAGATGCAGTAAAATCAATTCTGATGGTCTGCGGTTATGTTGTGTTTTTCGGAAGTGTAATAAGTTTGGCTCAAAACTTCTTAAAAAATCCATTTATACTATCCTTACTGGAAGTCACGACGGGCGCAAAAATGATAACCTCATCAGGAGTTGAAGAAAAAATGATGTTATCACTGCTTTCGGGCTCAATGGCATTCGGAGGAATTTGTGTATTTTTACAGGTAAAAAGTGTCATTGCCGATACGGATCTTTCTGCCCGTACATACATGCTTGGCAAAAGCTTTCAGGCTATATGTGCTTTTATCATTACAAAAGTCTATTTTTCGTTAAATGACAGCATATATACTTTTTCACCGCAAAGTCAAGATGCGGTATCGTCATATTTACCGCTTGTGCTTTTTGTTGTATTGAGTATTCTGGTATTGATTTCCAGTTTGACAAAAAGGAGCTGATATGATATATTTTTTCTATCAAAATCAGGAGAAAATATATGTTTTCATATACCCTTGACAACAAAAGATATCACACCTTAAATTACCACCTTATACAAACTTTCGGCCAAAAAGTATATAAGGCGGTAATTGATGCAGGATTTTCCTGCCCAAACATCGACGGAAAAGTAAGTTTTGGCGGTTGTGCATACTGCCTTTCGGGAGCGTCGGAATTTACAAATGATGCTACATTTTCAATTACAAAACAACTGGAAAAAGAAAGAAAACGAATAGAACAAAAGCACAAAAATCCTAAACTGATTGCATATTTTCAGGCACATTCAAACACTTATGCCGATATAAAAACGCTAAAAGAAAAATATGAAGAAGCACTCAATTTTCCTGATGTTGTGGGGTTGAGTATCGCTACACGACCTGACTGTATTGACGAGGAAATTTCGGACATGCTTTCGGAATATGCGAAGAGAACATATCTTACGGTAGAACTTGGACTTCAGACCACAAACGATAAGACTGCAAATGAATTCAACCGCGGTTATACTTACGAAACATTCCTTACGGCATATAATATGCTGAAAGCTAAAAACATCCGCGTCTGTGTCCACATAATAAACGGTCTTATGAACGAAACAAAAGATGATATGATAAACACCGCAAAAACAGTAGGCAAGCTAAAACCGGATGCGGTAAAAATCCACCTTTTGCACGTTTTACGCGGTACAAAATATGAAAAGGAATACCAAGAAAAAAGACTTGTTCCTATGGATAAAGACGCCTATATAAACACAGTTATAAGGCAACTTGAATACCTGCCCGAAACAACTGTTATAGAACGTATTACGGGCGACGGTTCAAAGGAAAATTTAATCGCGCCCCTGTGGAGTCTTGATAAGATTTCGGTCCTCGGTAGCATTGATAAAGAAATGAATGCAATGAATACATATCAGGGAATACTTTTTACTTGACGAAACTTGTAATTTATAGTAAAATAATTATATTGTCTAAAACTATGTATATTCATCTACGAAAGGTTGAGATAAATGGAAAAATTAGGTCTTAACGAGATAAGAGAAAAATTCCTTTCTTTCTATGAATCAAAGGAACATTTAAGAATGAAGAGTTTCTCACTGGTACCGGAAAATGACCCCAGCTTGCTTTTAATCAACGCTGGTATGGCACCTTTGAAACCCTTCTTTACAGGAAGACAGACACCTCCCAAAAAGAGAGTTACAACCTGTCAGAAGTGTATCCGTACACCTGACATTGAACGCGTAGGTAAAACTGCACGCCACGGCACATTCTTTGAAATGCTTGGTAACTTCTCATTTGGTGATTATTTTAAACACGACGCTACAAAATGGGCGTGGGAATTCGTAACAGAAGTGTTGAAACTCCCTAAAGAAAGAGTTTGGATTTCAGTTTACGAAGAAGACGACGAAGCGATCGAAATCTGGACAAACCATGTAGGAGTTGACCGTGACCATATCGTGAAAATGGGCAAAGAAGACAACTTCTGGGAAATTGGTACAGGCCCCTGCGGTCCTTGTTCAGAACTTTATTTCGACAGAGGAGAAGAGTACGGTTGTGGTTCACCCGATTGTAAAGTTGGTTGTGAATGTGACAGATTCGTAGAATTCTGGAACCTTGTATTCACACAGTTTGACAAGCAGGAAGACGGCACATATGTGCCTCTTGACCATCCCAATATCGATACAGGTATGGGACTCGAGCGTATTGCGTGCATTATGCAGGGCGTGCTTTCACTCTTTGATGTTGATACCATCAAATCAATCCGTGATGCAGTATGCGAAAAAGCGAATGTAACCTACGGAAAAGATACCGACACAGACGTTTCAATCCGTGTTGTAACAGACCATATCAGAAGTACAGTATTTATGATGTCAGACGGTGTTAACCCTTCAAACGAAGGCAGAGGCTATGTATTAAGAAGACTTCTTCGCCGTGCAGCTCGTCACGGAAAACTCCTTGGTATCAGGGGTACATTCTTGTACGAACTTGCTGATAAAGTAATAGAAGCATCAAAAGGCGCATACCCAGAGCTTTCTGAAAAAGGCGATTTAATTAAAAACAAAATCCAGAAAGAAGAAGAACGCTTTGCCCAGACAATTGACGCTGGCTTTGCGATTTTAAATAACTTCTTGGAAAATTCAGACGATAAAGTTTTCTCAGGTGAAAACGCATTCAAACTTTACGACACATACGGTTTCCCCATTGACTTGACAAGAGAAATTTTAGCAGAAAAGGGAATCGAAATCGACGAAGAAGGCTTCGTTCGTGAAATGGAAGAACAGCGTGCTCGTGCTCGTGCAAGTGCAAAAATGACCGAAGTAGGCTGGGAAGATAAAATCGCAGATGCGCTTGTGTCAGTTGCACCTACAGAATTTGTAGGATACGAAAACCTTGAGTGTGAGTCAAAAGTTTTACTCGTATTAAACGATGAAGATGGAAAAGATACATTAGAAGCAGGCGATACAGGTATCGTTGTGCTCGATAAAACAACCTTCTACGGCGAAGGCGGTGGCGAAATTGGTGATGTAGGTAAAATCGCAGGCGCCGATGTTTGCGACACCAAGAAAACTGCCGACGGTAAATACTACCATTTCGTAAAAGTAGAAGACGGCGAAATCAAAGCAAATGATGTTGTCACAGCTAAGGTTTGCACAAAATGCAGAAAACTCATTCAGGCGAACCACAGTGCGACACACCTTTTGGATTCTGCTTTAAAGAATGCTTTAGGTGACGCTGTTACACAGTCAGGTTCTTTAGTTACACGCGATCGCTTGAGATTTGACTTTACTTTAGACCGTGCAGTAACAAAAGAAGAACTTGATTCCGTTGAAGCAGAAGTAAATGCTAAAATTTTAGAAGCATTATCAGTAAAATGGGAAACAATGCCCATTGATAAAGCAAAAGAAATGGGAGCAGTTGCAGTATTCGGCGACAAATACGGTGACACAGTGCGTGTAGTATCTATGGGCGATTATTCTATGGAACTTTGCGGTGGCTGTCATGTATCAAATACATCTGAAATCGGCTTATTCAAAATTGTTTCTGAAACAGGTGTTGCGGCAGGTATAAGAAGAATTGAAGCCGTTACAGGTTTAGGCGTTTTAGCAGAACTTAAGAAGGCTGAATCTGTAATCGCAGAAACTGCACAGAACTTAAAATGCGGTATCGGAGATGTGGCTAAAAAAGCATTATCCGTTGTAGCAGAAATCAAAACTTTAGAAAGTAAAATCGAAAGCTTAAATGCAAAACTTGCAGGCGGTGCAGCAGACGATATAATGAACAATGCAAAAGAAATCAACGGCATCACAGTAGTTTGTGGCAGAGTAGACGGTGCTAATATCGATGCACTCCGTAATTTAGGTGACGGTTTCAAACAGAAACTTGCATCGGGTGTAATCGTTTTGGCGTCATCAGATAACGGCAAAGTTTCTATCGTTTCTATGGCTACAAAAGAAGCGATTGAGCGTGGTGCTCATGCAGGAAACATCGTTCGTGAAGTTGCTAAAATCTGTGGCGGCGGTGGCGGCGGTAAGCCCGAAAGCGCACAGGCAGGTGCAAAAGATGCATCAAAGATTGAAGAAGCTCTCAATACAGTATATTCAATCATCGAAAGCTTGTAAAAAATACTTGACAAACTAAATTATTTTATATATAATGATTGAGTTGAAACTGCATAGTCAGTTTATCCTTGCTCCGGGAAAGGCTCGGGGCCAAAGACCAAAAGGAGGTGTAAAGAATGATCAATAAGTACGAAACAATCTTTGTAGTTGACGCGTCTTTGGAAGAAGAAGCAATCGCAGGTGTTGTTGAAAAGTTCAAAACATTGATCAGCAAAGAAGGAGAAATCGAATCTGTTGACGAATGGGGTAAGAGAAGACTCGCATATCCTATCGATTACAAAACAGAAGGTTACTACGTGCTCGTTAACTTCAGCGCGAAACCCGAATTCCCTGCTGAACTCGAACGTATCTACAACATCACAGATGGCTTATTAAGAAGCATCATCATCAAAAAAGACGAAAAGAATGCGTAATCTCGTGATTCGCATGGAGGGTAACGACTTATGAACAAAGTTATTTTAGTAGGCAGATTAACTAAAGATCCCGAACTTCGCACAACAACATCAGGCGTTTCAGTTTGTAGCTTCACAGTTGCATGCGACAGACGTTTTGTTAAACAGGGCGAAGAAAGAAAAGCTGACTTCATAAACTGTATCGCTTGGCGTCAGGGTGGCGAAGCAATCGCTAAATTCTTTACAAAAGGAAACAGAATTGCTTTAGAAGGATCAATCCAGACAAGAACATGGCAGGATGCAGAAGGCAAAAACCGCTACGCAACAGAAGTTGTTGTAGACCAGTGGGAATTTGCGCAGAGTAAGTCAGAAGGCGGTGCCGGTTTTGGCGGCAACAGTAATTCAGGCCTTTATCCCGTTATGGACGAAAGTCCTGCAGTAGGAGATATCGACGGATTTATGCCTATCGAAGAAGACGACTTACCTTTCTAAAAAATTAACTAGAATGTCAACTATAAAGGAGGTAAATTAAAATGGCAGAAAAACCTATGGTTAGAAACCGTAAAGCAAAGAAAAAGGTTTGCTCATTTTGTCAGGATAAAGTAGAACATATCGATTACAAAGACGTTGCAAAATTGAGAAGATATGTATCTGAACGTGCAAAGATTCTTCCCAGAAGAATTACAGGCACATGTGCTAAGCACCAGAGACAGCTTACAGAAGCTATCAAAAGAGCAAGACATATCGCGCTTTTACCTTTTAGCGCTGAATAATCAAAATGATTACACCGTGTCATACGACACGGTGTTTTTTTATATGTTTGTTTGACATAGGGCACAAAAAATGATAATATTATAATGTTAGATTTGAAAAAAGGAGGGAATATTATGGCATCATATTTGTTAGTTGCTGCAATCATTATTTTTGCCTGCGTAATTTTCAATAAAGTCTCACGAAAATTGGGTATTCCCACACTTTTGGCATTTATAATTTTAGGTATGTGCTTCGGTTCTGACGGAATATTCAAAATAAATTTTGACAACTATTATTTTGCAGAGCAGATTTGTACTGTGGCGCTTATATTCATTATGTTTTATGGCGGTGCAGGTACAAGGATAGAAGAAGCAAAAAGCGTCAGGGCGAAGGCTGTTTTACTTTCGTCATTAGGTACCGTTCTCACTGCGGGTTTTGTAGGAGCCTTTTGCCACTTTGTATTAAGGTTTGAACTTTTGGAAAGTTTCCTGATAGGTTCTGTAATAAGTTCTACTGACGCGGCATCGGTCTTTGCGATTCTCCGTTCTAAAAAACTCAGCTTAAAATATAAAACAGCATCTATCTTAGAAGTAGAAAGCGGCAGTAACGACCCGTTTTCATATATGCTTACTGTAATCTTTTTAACCCTTATGGGCGGAGAAATTTCAGGCGGCAAAGTAGCCTATATGATATTTGCACAGGTTTTCTTTGGAGCGCTTTCAGGCGTAGCTATTGCCTATATTTCCCTTTGGTTTTTTAAACACTACCAGTTCAAAACAAGCGGAATGGACTCAATATTCGTAGTTGCAGTGGCGTTGTTTTCTTTTGCAGTTCCCAATATAATCGGCGGAAACGGATACTTGAGTGCATATATCTGCGGTATCATTTTAGGTAACAACGAAATCAAAAACAAAAGAACAATCATTCACTTTTTTGACGGTGTAACGGGGCTTATGCAGATGCTTCTGTTTTTCCTTTTGGGACTTTTGTCATTTCCGTCGCAACTGGGAAAAATCGCACTTCCTGCTATCGCGATTGCGCTTTTCATAACATTTATTGCGCGTCCTGTTGCAGTATGGCTTATCTTTACGCCGTTTGGCTGCAGATTAAAACAACAGGCGCTTATTTCCTGGTCAGGCCTCAGAGGTGCTGCGTCTATCGTTTTCGCTATAATGACGGTAGTAAGCCCCAATGTATTAAAAAATGACATATTCCACATTGTATTTTTTATAGTTCTGTTTTCTATACTCATCCAAGGCTCGCTCTTGCCGTATATAGCAAAAAAACTTGCTATGATAGACGAAACGGGCGATGTAATGAAAACCTTTACCGACTACGAGTATGAGCTTCCTGTGAGCTTTATTGAGTTTGAAATGACGGATGACCACACTTGGGTAGGTAGGACCATTCAGGAATTAAAACTACCCCAGAATTTAATTATGGTTCTCATTATCAGAAATGGCGAAAAGATAATTCCCAAAGGTTCGGTTGAAATTTTCCCCAAAGATAAAATCGTGCTTTGCGGAAGAAGTGTAGAGGTTGATGAGGGTATACATCTAAGCGAACTGGAAATTACACGAAACGATGACTATTGCGGAAAAACCATCCGTGAAATTTCAAAACCCGGTGAAATGATAGTCGTGATAAAACGAGGCAAAAAACTCGTTATTCCCGACGGAAACACCAGAATTTTAGATAAAGACATAATGATTATAAACAAAGAGGTACAGATATGAAAGCATTGATTACAGGGGCATCATCTGGACTTGGCTATGATATGGCACATGTGTTGTCCGAAAAAGGTTATGACATCATTGCCGTAGCAAGAAGAGAAGACCGACTCAAAAAACTCAAAGAAGAATTAAAAACCGATGTTGAGATAGTTTTGTGCGATGTGACAGATGTTGAAGCGTGCAAGGATTTGGTAAAATATGCAGATGATATTGATATTTTTATCAACAACGCAGGTTTTGGTGTCTTCGGAGAATTTTTAGAAACAGACCTTGATAAAGAATTAAAAATGCTCGACACAAACGCCCGTGCCGTTCACATACTGACCAAACTCATCACGGAAAAATTCGCAGCAAGAAACCACGGTTACATATTGAATGTAGCGTCAATTGCTGCGTTCTTCCCAGGACCATTGTTTGCAGCATATTACGCATCAAAAGCTTATGTTTTACGGCTTTCACAGTCTATATCAGAAGAATTAAGACAGAGAAAAAGCAAAGTAAAAATCAGCACATTATGCCCGGGACCTGTGCATACAGAGTTTGAAGAAATGGCTAATGTAAGCTTTGGAAACGGAAAAGAAAAAATATCAAAGCTTGTGATTTTAGAAAGCAGACCCGTAGCAGAATACGCCATAAAGAAAATGTTTTCGGGAAAAGAAGTGATAGTACCTGGCGCTTTAATGAAAGTAGCGGTATTCTGTAGGCGTATAGTACCAGACAAATTTTTATCAAAAATTATGTATTTTGTTCAAGGAAAAAAGATGCAGAAAAAATAAGGAGCTGTAGCATTTTGCTATAGCCCTTTTCTTATTTTACTTTAATTCATTTAAACACGCAGGACAGATATTTTTGCCCTTAAATGTTATTACATCTTTTGAGTTACCGCAGAAAATACATGTTGGTTCGTATTTTTTCAGAATTATTCTGTTGTCATCAACATAAATTTCCAAAGAATCCTTTTCTGCTATATCAAGAGTTCTTCTGAGTTCAATAGGGAGAACAATTCTTCCGAGTTCGTCCACTTTTCTCACAATACCTGTTGATTTCATAAAGAATGCCGCCTTTCGTTGTAGAGTATTTGCTAATGCTTATTATAGCACGAGCAAAAGGGCAAGTCAACGAAAAGTGACAATTTTTTCTAAAAATCGTGTCACATTTTCAAAAGCTAAAATAAATTTCTACATTGTTGTAATAGATATGCTATAGATGATGAGCAGAAGGGTGTAATAAAATAGTATTTCTATTTTAAACGAAAATCTCACAGAAAATATATCTTCAGATGATTTGTCGGATATGTTTTTATAAATATGTGGGCTTATGATCAATTTTTATAACACATTCAAAGCACATATTTTTTTCTTTCATTTTTTCAGGGATAACCTTTAGGAGTTCTTTCTTTTCATCTTCTGTCAAATCAAAAGGGACTTCCAGATCAAATATAAGGTTTATTCTGTTTTCGCCGTCTGTCATACGAAAATCGTGCATATCAAGGTCGGGATTTATTTCGGCAATGACACTCTTTACAAGTTCACGATGCTCGTCAACTCTTTCGTTTCCTATTAAAATCGGGTCAGTATGTATAACAGTTTCTATGCCTGTTTCGTGCATAATTCTGACTTCTAAAGCATCTATGATTTCGTGAAGCATAATAACATCGTTTTCGCAGGAAACCTCTGCGTGAACTGATGCCAATGTTCTTCCCGGACCGTAATCGTGAATGATAAGATCGTGAATGCCGAGAATTTCGCTATCTGAAAGAATGATATCTGAAATCTTTTTTGCAACCACAGGGTCAGGAGATGTGCCGAGTAAAGTGCCTATAGTTTCCCAGGCAAGTTTCACGCCTGAAATACAAATCATAATTGCAACGGAAAGCCCCATAAGTCCGTCAATTACAGGCGGTAAGAATACACACAATACTACGGACAGAATGATTGCAGATGTTGCTATTACATCATTTAAACTGTCAGATGCTGTGGCCAGTAAAACGTCGGAGGAGATTTTTTTGCCCAAAAATTTCACTGCAAAATACATCCACAACTTTACAAGTACCGAAACAACTAAAATTGCAGTAAGAATAAGGTCAAACTTAGGTTGAACAGGGTTTATGATTTTGGTAAAAGAACTTTTTACAAGCTCAAACCCCATAGTGATAATGATAAAAGAAACGATCAGCGATGACACATACTCAATTCTTCCGTGACCAAAGGGATGCTCTCTGTCAGGACGCTGATTGCTGAGACGAGCACCTATCATAGTTATAAGCGATGAACCCATATCAGACATATTGTTAAAAGCGTCAGAAATTATGGCGATAGACCCCATGGCGCTTCCAATGAAGAATTTCACACAAAAGAGTATGACATTACATATAATTCCCAAAATTCCGCCGAAAACACCGTATGATGCCCGTACAGAAGGATTCTGAGTATCTTCGTGATTTTTAATGAAAAGTTTGGTTAAAAGTCGTATGAACATATGCAACACCTCATTTATGATTATACATTAAGATATATGTTTTTGCAACAAGAATAACACCGAATTCCATAATTCGACATATAATGTTTTGAGGCGACTCAAAAATTTATATGGAGGTAAAAAACTATGTGCGGAATTTGTAATGTTGTAAACTGCATAAGACGCAATCTTTTTGGTTGCGGAAACAGAAGAAGCAATGGTTGCGGTTACAGCAGAAATAATGGCTGTGGTTGTAGTAGCGACGCATACTACGACAATAACAATTCATACAGAGAAGAACCGTGTATGAATGTGGTTTGTGCAAATCGTCAGAACCGTAACTTCACACCTTGTTGTGATGATGCCAACTGCCGTTGCAACAAACACCGTGATTGCGACTGTGACTAAAAAATAAAAGAGCTGTAGCATTTTGCTACAGCTCTTTTTTTGGGCTGGACGAAAAATAGTGCAGATTGGACAAACTGAACCCGTAGGGGTTACCCGAAGCTGTACATAGGTACAGCGAGAGGTGAAGTTTGTTCAAAACACAAAGCATTATATAAAAGGAATTCGCCATAAAGCGAATTCCTTCCTTAAAGTTTGTTTTATTATGATAATAAAGTAATTAAGAAGCTTTATCAATGCATTATCTTTTGCTTTGTGTGGTG
>JAZOSI010000068.1:0-15567 GCA_045657065.1 Congzhengia sp.
CATTCAGCTTTGCCTACAAAGTTAGTGTCAATGTAGCCTGTTGCACCCTCAACCTCTGGTGCAGACATATTGGCACATTTTGCAATACCTTTAAGTAAATCAACTGCAGAAATCATAGTACCGCGTATACCATATTTTTCAAAGAAGAAATCAAGCTGGGGTTTTGTGCCTTCGCCCCACACCCACAATGAATTTGCAGGGTTTAAACCACGCGCAACTCTGTCTTTGTTTATGGGATGGTCTGACAACAATTCATGACTTTTTTTCATAATTTCAAGTAATATATCAGCACCGTCGCCTTTGGGGAGATATTCTGTTACTTTTTTGTCTGAAATATCGTGGGGAGGTGTGAGTGTTACATTGGTAGAACCGCCGTCCCAGACGAGCAGGTGTCTGTAACTTGTTCCACCGTAAAGGGTAATATCATCAAAACTCATATTTTCTTTTAAATAATTTATGAGTATATGTGCTTCTTCTGTGGTGATTTCACCTGCAGAGTAGTCAACCATAGTTTTGTCAGCGTAATTTTCTTCATCAGACAATGTTACCACATTTGCGCGGAATGTAACATCGGCATCTTTTAGATCTACACTGATCGAAAGAGCCTCTAAAGGGGAACGACCTGTATAGTAAATGTCAGGGTCATAACCCATAACGCTTAAATTTGCCACGTCACTGCCAGGTGACAGATTCTCTGCCACAGTCTTTACAAGACCTGTTTCACCGCGATAACATAAATCGTCCATATAGGGTTTATAGGCAACTGCCATAGGAGTTTCGCCTTCCAAAACTTCGCAGGGGTAGTCTGCCATACCGTCACATAAAAAAACTATATATTTCATAAGAATACCTCTATTCGTTAAATTTGTCTTTTACTTTGTCAGTAGCTTTGATGTAGTACATCTGCAACTCTTTTCCGCTCATACCCATCTTAAAGCCAAAAACGGCAGAAGCAAGGGAAAAGATAGGTGCTATTAAATACACAAGCGGACTTGCAGCCACTCCCGTAAGATATGAAAACCAGAGATTGATTACAGGTACTACATAATCAAAAACAGAGACCTTTACTAACTCTCTGGGGAGATTTTCCGGGAAAGAGTAGTAGCTTTTGATTATAATGTCACGAAGCGGGATTATATCGTTTTCACAAAGAAAATGAAAAACTATAATCACTGCTTCAAAAATTACAAGGGGTAACATAAATTTTACACAATCGGATAATTTCAATTCCCAGTAACGCTGAACGTTTTTCTTGCCAAGCTTCCACATACGGGAATATATAAACCCACACAAAAAGATAAGTGAAATCATAGTAAACACAGTGCGGAAAACAGCGTTATTGTACCAAGAGCCAAAGATAAACATAAACAGAATACTGATACCTATGGCTTTTAAGTTGTCCAAAAATGGTAAAAAGTAAAATCTTTTCTTGTCTGGCATAGTGACCTCCTACCGTGTGATGCCTAAGTTAGTCAGGATTTGTTCCTGCTTTTCAAACTGTATTTTTTCCTCATCGCTAGAACGCTCGTGGTCGTAACCTAATAAGTGCAACACCGAGTGAACTGCCAGAAAACACATCTCACGAACTAATGAATGTCCATATTCTTCAGCCTGCGCTGCTGCGCGCTCTGCTGATATCACAATATCGCCGAGAAGTACGAAACCGCCAACAATATCTTCGTCATATATGATGAGTGTTCCGTCGTCTTCCGTTTCAAGCATAGGAAAAGACAAAACATCAGTTGCGGAGTCTTTTCCTCTTGCTTCGAGATTAAGCTCGCGGATGTTTTCGTTATCAGTAAATGTAAGACTGATTTCAGTATCATCACAGAATTCTTCTGCTTCTAATGTTGTTTCTATCGAAAGACGGATTTTTTCTATAAGGTCGTCTGTAATATTAACTTTTTCCTGTTCGTTTTCCCATACGAGATTTAACATCAGTATCTTCCGCCTTTTGTTGATTTTTTCTTTTCTCTTGCTTCAGCAGTTTTTTTGTCGTGCTTTTCATAAGCCTGAATAATCTTCATAACCAAAGGATGACGCACTACGTCTTTATGAGAAAATGAGCAAAAAGCAATGTCGTCAATTCCAGATAAAATCTTCATAGCCTCAACCAAACCTGAACGCTTGCCATCAGGAAGATCTACCTGTGTTATATCGCCCGTGATGATGGCTTTTGAACCGAAACCAATACGGGTTAAGAACATTTTCATCTGTTCGGGTGTGGTGTTTTGTGCTTCGTCAAGTATGATATAGGCGTTATCAAGTGTACGACCGCGCATGTAAGCCAAGGGTGCTACTTCGATTGCGCCTTTTTCTACATAGTTATTGTATGATTCCATACCTATCATATCGTAAAGAGCATCATACAATGGTCTTAAATATGGGTCAACCTTATTCTGTAAATCACCAGGTAAAAAGCCTAATTTTTCACCTGCTTCAACGGCAGGACGGGTGATGATAATTCTTGAAACTTCTTTTTTGCGGAAAGCTGTAACCGCTTTTGCAACGGCAAGGTATGTCTTACCTGTACCTGCAGGACCAATGCCGAAAACAATGGAGTTTCTGTTCATTTCTTCGATATAGTTTTTCTGCCCTAATGTTTTACTGCGGATGGGTTTACCTTTTGATGTTACACATACACAGTCACCGGTAGTTGCGTCGTGGAGCTTGCTTTCAGCACCTTCAGTGGCTAAAGATATAGCATAGATGATTTTTTGTTCACCTATTGCTTCTCCTCGTGAAACTTCTTCACACAAAATTCTCATCACACGTTCAGCAAGTGCCACAGCACCTGAATCTCCGGAAATTTTTAAAGAACCGCCACGGGAAGATATAGTTACACCCAGTTCTTTTTCTATTAACTTTAAATTAACATCGAAATCACCAAAAAGATGACCAACATTAACATTTGAAACATCAATTAAAATATCAGGCATAAGTTCCTCCTATTTACCTGTTTTGTTTAACTCAGCAGCCTTTACCGTGTTCTTCATAAGCATAGCAATAGTCATAGGACCAACGCCACCGGGAACGGGAGTGATAGCAGAGGCTACTTTTTCACAAGTTGCATATTCCACATCGCCAACTAATCTTCCGTCATCGAGTCTGTTCATACCTACATCAATTACAACAGCACCCGGCTTTATCATATCTCCTTTTATCAGTTCAGGGACACCAACTGCTGCAACCACAATGTCGGCTTCCCTTACTTCTTCTGCCAAATCCTTTGTTCTTGAGTGGCAGATTGTAACTGTGCCGTGCTTGTGGAGTAAGAGCATAGACATAGGCTTACCTACGATGTTGCTTCTGCCTACAACTACGCATTTTTTACCGCAAACATCAATTTCTGACAACTTAATTAACTCCATAACGCCTGCAGGAGTGCAGGGGAGAAAATCAAAGTTTCCGATCATTATTTTTCCCACATTGACAGGATGAAATGCGTCCACATCTTTTTTGGGGTCGATTCTGTTTATTACTGCTTCTTCGTCAAGCCCTTTAGGTAAAGGTAACTGACACAAAATACCGCTTACATTGTTGTCATTGTTTAATTTATCAATTAAAGCAAGCAACTCTTCCTGTGTTGTGTCTTCGGGTAAAGCGAATTCAAGTGACTCTATACCGCAATATTCACAGGCAATTTTTTTGTTTTTTACATAGACTTTTGATGCAGGATCATCTCCTACGATTATTACGGCCAGAGCCGGTTTTATTCCCGCGGCTTTGAGATTTTCTACCTCTTGTTTCAGTTCGTCTTTTATTTTGGCGGACAACTTCTTGCCGTCCAGTATTTTTGCTAACATTTTTATTACCTCCACCATATTTCGGTTTTATTAAACATTCAGGGCCAAATCCTATCAGATCTTCTCTTCCGAGCTTTTTCAAAGCATTTAACACGAGATGATAGTTTGAAGGATTCTTAAACTGTAAAAGCGCTCTTTGCATTGCTTTTTCTTCGGGAGTTTTTGCCACATATACGGGTTTTAGTGTTTTGGGGTCAAGACCCGTATAGAACATACAGGTAGACGCCGTGCCCGGTGTGGGGTAGAAGTCCTGCACCTGCTGGGGATTGAGCTTGTGTTCTTTTAAATAAAGTGCAAGCTCCAAAGCGTCTGATAATGTACTTCCCGGATGGCTTGACATAAGGTAGGGAACTAAATACTGTTCTTTTCCTATTCGCTTAGTTATATTATAAAACTTTTCGCAGAATTTATCATAAACATCTTTGGATGGTTTTCCCATATGCCGTAAAACATTTTTCGAAACATGTTCAGGCGCAACCTTTAACTGTCCGCTTACGTGGTGCGCTACAAGCTCTGTAAAGAACTCATCTGATTTATCGCACAAAAGATAATCAAAACGAATGCCCGAACGGACAAAAACTTTCTTCACGCCTTCTTTTTTGCGAAGAGAACGCAAAAGTTTCAGGTATTCCGAGTGGTCTGCGTCAATATTTTTACAAGGTGTGGGGAAAAGACATTGTCTGTCTTTACAGGTTCCGCACTTTAACTGTTTTTCGCAGGACGGATGCTTAAAGTTAGCTGTAGGTCCTCCTACATCGTGGATGTAGCCCTTAAAATCAGGCATTTCGATTAAGGTGTCGGCTTCACGCAGAACAGACGCGTTACTTCTTGCCTGAACAGTCCTTCCCTGATGGAAAGTAAGCGCGCAGAAATTACACGCACCAAAACATCCCCTTACCGATGTAAGACTGAACTGAACTTCTTCGATAGCAGGAACTTTTTCAGTATACATAGGATGATAAGTTCTTTGATATGGGAGTTCATAGGTTGCATCGAATTCTTTCTGTGAAAGGGGAGCAGAGGGCGGCAACTGTACAAGGAATCTTTCTCCGTGCTTTTGTACGATTGTTTTTCCACGTACTGCATCCTGCTCTTCGTGTTGTATCTTATGAGCAGTAGCATAAGAGTATTTATCGCATTTTACTTCGTCAAATGACGGAATTTCAACATACTTTTTAATTTTAGATATATCTTTTGTCATATAGCAGGTGCCACGAACATGACGGATGTCTTTGACATCTTTTCCGTTGTCTAAAGCTCTTGCGATTTCGATGATCGAGTGTTCGCCCATACCGTACATCAAAATATCTGCACCCGAATCATCCAGAATTGAACGGCGCACAGAATCCTGCCAGTAATCATAATGGGCAAAGCGACGGAGACTTGCTTCAATTCCGCCGATTAAAATCGGGATTTTTCCGAATGTGCGACGGGCAAGGTTAGCATAAGTTATAGTTGCCCTGTCAGGACGAAGCCCCATTTTACCACCAGGAGAGTATGAGTCTTCGGTACGGCGTTTTTTAGAAACGGTATAATGGTTTACCATTGAGTCCATATTGCCTGCAGAAATAAGCACACCGAGTCTGGGTGTGCCCATAATCGTTATGGAACTTTTTGAAGATACATCAGGTTGGGGAATGATACCTACACGGTAGCCTGCTGCGGTCAACACGCGTGAAATTATAGCATGACCAAAGCTTGGATGGTCAACATACGCATCACCGCAAATGTACAGAAAGTCAAGCTCATCCCAACCGAGATAATCCATATCTTCTTTTGAAACGGGCAAAAAACCTTTATCAGAATAAACCATTATTGTAAGGACATCTCCATAAATTCTTCTTTTGTAATCAATACTTCACGGGGTTTTGAGCCGTCAGGGGGAGAAACAATACCGCGTTCTTCCATCTGGTCAATGATTCTTGCAGCACGAGAAAAACCTACTTTTAATCTTCTCTGTAAGTGAGAAGCAGAGATTTTACCTGCATCCACTGCAAGTTCAATAGCTTTTGCCAGAAGCTCGTCTGCATCATTGGGATCAGAGAACTCGTCTGATACATTAACGGGTTTTCCTGCGTCGATTTTTTCTATGATATCTTCATCATAACGGGCGGTGCTTTCGCCTTTGATGAACTCTACTATTCTTTCTACTTCCTTGTCATCAATGTATGCACACTGAATACGGATAGGTTTATTTGCGCCAACGGGTTTGAAGAGCATATCACCGCGACCGAGGAGTTTTTCTGCGCCTGATGTGTCCAAAATTGTACGGCTGTCGATGTGCGATGATACGGCAAAGGCAATTCGTGAGGGAATGTTTGCTTTGATAAGACCTGTGATTACATCAACAGAAGGACGCTGTGTAGCAATAACCAAGTGCATACCGGCAGCACGCGCCATCTGCGCAAGACGGCAGATTGATTCTTCTACTTCATTGGGGGCAACCATCATAAGGTCCGCAAGCTCGTCGATAATGATTACAATGTGGGGCATTGTTTCTTCGCCGCCCTGTGACTTAATCATATCGTTGTAGCCTGCAATATCACGAACATTGTTTTCTGCAAACACCTGATAACGACGGAGCATTTCCTGAACTGCCCAGTAGAGAGCACCTGATGCTCGTCTCGGCTCTGTAACAACAGGAATCAAAAGATGGGGAATTCCATTATATACACCCAACTCTACAACCTTGGGGTCGACCATCAATAACTTTACATCATTGGGGTCTGATTTATAAATAATACTTGAAATAAGCGCATTGATACATACACTCTTACCTGAACCGGTAGAGCCTGCAATGAGTACATGGGGCATACGGGTAATATCAAAAATAATGTTCTTACCTGAAATGTCTTTACCCATAGCAAATGAAAGGTTAGACTTAGCATTTTTAAATTCAGATGAGCCGATAACCTCTTTGATATTTACTATGTTAACCTGCTGATTGGGGATTTCTATACCGATAGCTTCTTTTCCTGGAACAGGTTCAATTCTTACACTGGGTACAGCAAGACGAAGAGCAATATCTTCCACAAGCCCCGAAAGCTTGCTTACCTTTACGCCTTCGCCAAGCATAATTTCGTATCTTGTAACGGTAGGACCTTTACTGCAACCCATAGGTTTTGCATCTATGTTGAAGCTCTTTAAGATGGCGATGAGCTTCTGTGCGGTTTCGCGGAGCTCAAATCTTAAATCTTCTGTATTATCAGAATTTTTGGGATCATTAAGTAAAGAAATGGGCGGGAAAGTGTAGGGAATACGCTCAAATGCACTCTCTAACTCTTCTGACACATCTTCCATTCCTGTTACTTTTTCAGGTGCGTCTACATACTTGGGATCATGTAAATCTTCGTCAGTAAAGTCGATTTTTTCTTCTTCTTCAGGTTCGCCTGTAACTGCTTCGTATGTGCTTTTTACACCTGATTTTTTAGGTTCTTCAAATATGGGAGTAGCAGGAATTGCATTGTCTATGATTTCGTCAATTCCTGACATAACATCTTCTTCCCAGGGAAGATCGTCTTTTGCTTCTTCGCGTTTAGCGCGTCTTGCCTTTGCGCGTTTGGGAGTTACGCCGATTTCCTCGTCGGAAAAATCGTTGAACTCAACTTTTCCTTTTTCATCAACCACCAACTGCTGAGGCTTTTCTTTTCTTTTGTTTTCGGGCGGAATTTTAAATCTCTTACCCGTTGCTCTCATATATGCTTTTACAATAGCACGGAGCAAAATTTTCACGGGAGACCAGTTAACAACAGTCATAGTTACTACGATTATTGCGGTAATGCCAATGATAACCGATGCAATCTGTCCGATCAAAGCACGCAAAATATCTGCAACCAAACCACCAAAAAGACCGCCACCGATACTGTTGGCGCCGTCTTTGAAGTAGGTTGATATATTTGTAAAACTAAAAGGATTTTCTTTTGGTACTAAAACTATATGTGAAAATACTGATAGCACAACAAGACCTATGGCAATATAGGCGTACTTTGCTTTATGTGTTTCGTAATTTTTTGAAGACTTATGTATGCCGTTTACAATTAAAAGTACAGGCAAAAGATAAACGGGCCAACCGAAAAGCCCCAGAGAGAAGTCTCTTATTACTGGACCGAAAAATCCTTCCGGGAAATAATAAAATACAGCCAGCAGAAGACCGCCCACTAATGTAAAGAGGGAGGTAAGACCATCGTTAAGTCCTAAGAACTCTGCACTTTTTGATGCCTTTCTTTGTTTTGTTTCTCTATTCTGAACAGTTTTTTTAGGTGCTTTTTTTAATTTTCTTTCAGCCATAAAAAACCAAACTCTCCTTAAATGTATAATATATTAACTTATATAATATCATAAAATATGTCAAAATGCTACACTTTTTAAAAAAATAAATAAAAAAAGAACCTCTTCCGAGGTTCTTTTACTAATCTTCTAAAATATATACCCTACAGTCTCTTCTTCCGAAACTATAACACTGTTCAAGAGTATTGTAACATAAGTCGACACGGATACCTTTGATAGCACCGCCTGTATCGCCTGCAACTGCAAAACCGTAAATCCATGACTGACCGCGGTCAGTGGATTCTACATATACTTTTGAGTTTAAGGGGATAACCTTGGGGTCGACTGCAATTACGCCGTAAACCGGAGCTCTTCCTGTTGCGGTCATACCTGCCCAGATACCGTTTGACTGAACGCCACCTTCGTAAGCTGTTGCCTTACAGTCGATTACCTTTTTGAACTTAAATGTTCCGTAAGGTGTAACAGCGGTATTTCCGCTGATGATTGTCTTTGAATTCATCTGAGCCATAGCGGGAAGTGCAGAATAGGGAACACCATCTGCTGTTTCGCCACGGATTACTGTTAAATCTTCGGGCTTGATAATACGGGTTCCGATTTCTTTTACTTCGGGTGTAGGCTCGGTTCTTGTTTCACCGATTAAAAGTACTGTTGTACCTGCATCTTCTTTTGAAACCTTTTTGTAGGTTCGTGTCAAGGTACCATTTATGCCTGACTGCAGGATTGCTTCATAACCCATAAATTCGTTGGGGTTTTCCACAATTGTAGTGGTGTAGGGGATTTCTTCCGTGAGCTGTGTGATTTCAACATCTACACGCTTTACACTTACTGTCATACCGTCAAATGTAGCAGCATTTACATCGGGAGATACATCGTCAAATTTTCCCACTGTAATTCCTTCTTTGACCAGAGCGTCGCCTACTGTGTTTTCGTTTGTATGAAATTCTAATGTTTTGCCTGCGTTTTCCAAGTAAATAAGCCTTGAACGGTTGATATATACTGTATCACCGTTTGATACATCAGCACTTAAAGAATGTGAGATTATATCATTTTCGCCTATTTCGATTTTTGCAAGAGCAATCGCATCAGCTACCGTGCCGTTATTCATTACGATTTCGTAATGCTGTTCGCCGTCGATGATGTCTATCGACTTCACGCCTGTATCTGCATCAGCAAAACCGTAAAAAAGAATCGAAGATGCAAAAATGGCAACAAGAGCTAAAATACGAACTGAAACACTGCTTTTTTTGAGCGTTTCAATTATGCTCTTAAGTCTTTTTTTACTACTCATTAAATACCTCCAAATGACAATAAAAAATCAAAAGTCAAATTTGAGCATTGCCTATTATAAAATATTTTTGCTGATATGTCAAACAATTATACCGAATTTAGCAGAAAACATTAAAAATGTTTTTACCATTTTTTGTAAAATAACAGGAAAAATCGCACAGTTATCGCAAAAAATCAAAAAATGGAAAAAAATAGAAATTTTTCATTTTTGTTTGTTTTTGGCTGAGCATTTTACATAAAATACCATAAAATGTAAATAAATGGAAGCAAAAAACGCTTAAAAATCCCTGAAAACACCGATAAAATCTGAAAAATATGGTTCTAATGCACCATTTTTTCTCATATAAATAACAAAGAAAAACGAGGTGATAAAAATGGACAAAGCAATAGTCGAAATTACATCTTTGATGAGTCAAAAGTGCGCAGATATTTTTAAAGATTGCGATGTCAAAAATCTTCAGGAAATCCGCATCCGAATAAACCGACCTGTGATGCTATATTATGCAGACAGATCCGTGAGTATGAAAGACAAGATTTTTTGTGGTGCTGAAATAGAAGAAATAGTATATAATTTTTGCCGTAATTCTGTATATGCATATTCCGACAGTATCAAAGACGGATTTATAACAATTACGGGCGGACACAGAGTAGGGTTATCGGGACGTTCTGTTTATAAAGAAGGCAAGCTATCCAATATTACTATGTATTCGGGAGTTAATATAAGAATAGCAAGAGAACATATAGGGTGCGCAGAAAAACTTCTTCCTTTTATATATAAGGAAGAAAAAATCAAAAACACTTTGATTATAGCACCACCATCAGGCGGAAAAACTACATACCTTCGTGATATCGCACGACTTTTTGGAAGTAAATATAAGGTTACAATTGTAGACGAACGTTCCGAAATTGCAGCGATGAACAGGGGAGTCCCGCAATTTGATATTGGTGTAGGTACTGATGTGTTGGACGGATTTTTAAAGACTGACGGAGTAACACACGCATTGCGCTCACTTTCTCCCGATGTGATAATAACAGACGAAATAGGTACAGATGACGATTATTATGCAATTAAAAACATATTGAAAAGCGGCGTGAAAATCGTTACAAGCATCCACGGCGAAAACTTTTCGGAGATAAAAAGAAAGAAGTCAGAATTTTTATCTTTATTTGACGGTGTTGTGATTCTTGACAAATGCGAGGTGGCAGAATGTATCGAATTATAGGTATTGCTCTTGTAGTTGTCTCCTGCGGCGGTTTTTTCTGGAAAAAAGTACGACTACTATCTGAAAAGTATGAAAATTTAAAAGAAATTAAAAAAGGGATTACCCATTTAAAACACGAACTTTCTCATTCTGTTTGTGAGCTGCCGTTGATTTTTAAAAAGGTTTCTCAACTGATAGAAGGTGCGGTGTCTGATGTTTTTAAAAATATAGGTACGGAACTTTCAGAAAATGAAATATCAGATATGAAACTGTTATGGGAAAACTCAGGCGGTAAAGATTTATTGCTGACTGACAGTGCAAAAAAGGTAACAGAGGAGCTTATATATAATATGGGAAAAAAAGAACTTGATACAGAAATAGAAAAAATCGAAAGTGCCGTTGTTTCATTAGAGCAGATTGAAAAAGATGAAAGAGAAAAAACGCAAAAAGACAAAAAACTTTTATGTACCGTAGGCGCAAGCTTTGCCGCTGCCGTTGTAGTTCTTTTTATATAGGAGGAGATTATGGGAGTTGACCTTATATTTAAAATTGCAGCAATCGGAATTCTGATAAGCGTATTAAATCAGGTTTTAATCCGCGCAGGAAGAGAAGAACAGGCAATGCTTACGACGTTAGCAGGACTTGTGGTGGTGCTTTTGATGGTAATAGAGCAGATTGATTATCTTTTTGAAACGGTAAAAAACATTTTCAATTTATAGGTGACATATGGATGCGATAAAGATAATGGCAGTGGCAGTAATAGGTGTGATGTTGTCATTGGTGCTAAAAGAACAAAAGCAGGTAACGGGCATTTTAGTATCGGTATGTGTATGTATTTGCATATATTTCATTATGCTTCCATACCTTGAAAAAGTAATCTCATACATCAGGATAATATACACATCCTTTGATGATAACAACATAATAGGAATGCTTTTAAGAGTAACAGGCATCGGTATACTTACTGCCTTTTCTTCTGATATCTGCCGTGATGCAGGATTTTCGTCTGTGGCAACACTTGTGATATTTTCAGGAAAGGCAATATGTATGTGTATTATCCTGCCTGTTATCGCGTCTTTTTTGTCAGAAATTCTTTCTATTATACCTTAGAAATGAGTGAAAACAAATGAAAAAAATTATTTTCCTACTGAGTTTCTTCCTTATTATATATACACCATATATAGTGCACGCAGAAAATCCTTATAACATCATAGAGAATATAGAAGAAACCGAAGGAGTAGATGCAGGAGAAATTGCGAATGAGGTTTTATCGGGAGAACTGCCTTTGAGCTTTTCGGGGATTTTAAATAAGATATCTGATCTGTTCATATCAGGAATAAAAGAAAATCTGCCTGAAATTTTCAAGATGTCAGTTTTTTCAATTCTTTCAGGACTGATATTAAACATCGCAAAGAACGAAACTGGAATATTTGCTGTGGTAGCAGTAGTATCGTTGTTTTCGGTAAAAGTGTTTTCCTATGTCCTTACAGTAACCGAAGAAACAATCGACTCGCTTTTTATTTTTGTACAATCTCTGATGGTGCCTGTTGCGACTGCCGTAACTGCCACGGGTACGGCGTCAGGAAGTGCTGCGGCTTCGGTATTTGTATCGATGCAGGTTTTTATATACATATGTAAATCTGTTTTTTTACCCCTTATATGCACAATAGCCGTATTTTCCATAAGCGACAAACTGGGAGAAATGCCGTATCTTCAGGGAATAAATAAACTCTTAAAACAAGTGCTTAAATGGGGTACAGGCCTTATGATAACGATTTACAGTGTCGTTGTGGCATTAAAAGTGGAGACGGCGGCAAACTTTGACACACTGGCGGGCAAAAGCATAAAGTACGCGGTGGGAAGCTTTATGCCTGTTGTGGGAGGTGCGCTTTCTGATTCTCTGGAAACTGTAATCACAAGTGCAAAAACAGTAGCAGGCGCACTTGGAATTGCAGGTATAATCGGAATAGGCTATATATGTGTTGTACCTTTGGTGAATGTGTGCTGCGTATCGGTTTGCTTTAAAATTGCATCGGCAATAGCGTCTGTCAGCACCGAAAAAAGAGTATCATCTGCTATATGCGAAATGGGAGAAAGTATAGGAAAAGTGGCAATACTTCTTTTGTCAGTTGCGGTGATGTTTATAATCAGCCTTGCTATGCTTATACACCTTGGAGGAGTACGATGAGCGAATATATTAAAACAGTGGTAAAAGCCGTGGTTTCTGTGGGGATAATAACATCACTTTTTTCTGAAAACAAATTGTCAAAATACATAAATCTCATATCGGGGATTGTGGTTATGGCGGTGCTGATTTTGCCAGTTCTTGATATTTCGCCTGAACCTTTAGATTTTTCTGTTACGGAATTGGACATACAAAAAAACGCCTATTTAAAGGAAGAATTTGAAAAGACGCTTGAATCAAGAATTAAAGAAGAAGTGAAGGCTGAAACATCCCAGGAAATTGAAGTGGATGTTGTGGCAAATATAGAAAACGAGCCGAAAATAGAAAAAATAAGCATCAAACCATACAAAGAAGAGTATGTAAATCTGATAAAACAATACCTGAATACAGGAGAGAATGGGGCACAGATAGATGAAGGTTAGGGAAATGTTTAATAAATTATTTGGACAAATCACGAATACAAAAACCCTGATTGTCATATTTATAATAGGGGTTTTGCTTATGATGTTTCCTGCAAAGGCGGAAAAGGAAATTCTTGTTGAAAACCAAAACGAGAGTACATATAAGTGGGAAATTGAAGAAGAACTTTCGGAAATCATAGGAAAAATCAAAGGTGTGGGGAAAGTAAGCGTAATGGTAACACTTTCGGATAACGGAAACACATTTTACGCAACCGATGAAAAATCTGACAGCAAATCGGATTCAAAAAGCATTGAGATGACTCATGTTTTTTCTGACGAGGGAAATAAAAAACATGCGCTTGTAGTAAAGAAAACCGAACCTCAGATTTCGGGTGTCTTAATATGTGCAGAGGGTGCAGAAAATATAGAAATAAAAAAATCTATAATAAGTGCCATATCGGCGCTTACAGGAGTAAAAAGCCATAGAATCGAAGTTTTAGAAAGAGGTTAATTATGGAAAGAAGAAAAGACAAAAACAAAATGTTCATAGTAAGAAAACGCCAGGTTGCATCAATTGCCCTGATACTTTTAATAGGTATAGCAGGTTATCTAAACTTAAGTATCAGGGAAGGAGAAACAGATCCCAACATTTCTGTTATGTACAACGAAGCGTCTAAAAAATTAGGCGAAGCAAAAATGGTAAATTCAAACCCGATACAGACGGAAAATGCATATTTTACCAACGCAAAATTGGACCGTGAAAAAAAGCGTGACGAATCCATTGAAATGCTGACAGAAATCTTAAATTCTCCAGGTGCTGACGCTGAATCAAAAGAAAATGCAAAAACACAGATAGAACTTTTGGCTCAGTTTACCGAATGCGAAGTAACTGCAGAAAATATGATTCGTGCAAAAGGGTATTCTGATTGCATAGTTTTTATGGGAGAAAATGTTACAAGTATTGCCGTTGCCACGGAAGGTTTAAATGAAATAGAGGCTGCAAACATCATACAGATAGCGGTAGATACAGGAGCATGTGATGCTTCCGAAGTAAAAATCGTGGAAATAAAACCGAATTAAAAAAAAGAGTTGTAATTTTTATGAGAAAGTGGTATAATAATCCTACAAACAAAGAAAAATATCAATTCGGAGGTACGAATGATGAAAGATATTATTTTTGAAACAAACGAAAACGGTGCAATAAAAATTGCCAACGAAGTTGTTATGGCTATTGCATCTCAGGCTTTAGAAGAAATCAAAGGAGTATCTGTTGCAGTATCTATTGCAGACGGTATCGTTGATAAATTAAGAAAAAAAGCATCAGGCAAGGGTATCAATATCTACACAGACGAAGAAACAGGTTTAACTGATATTGATGTTCATGTAAATGTTGAATACGGTATGAATGTTTTAGAAGTTTCCTGGGCAGTTCAGGAAGCTGTAAAGAAAAACATCACATCTATGACAGATGTTAAAGTTGGCAAAATCAATGTTTTTGTTGACGGTGTAACTGTTGAAAAAGAACCCAAAGCAAAAAAAGAAGTTAAAAAAGAAGAAAACTAAAAAGTGAGGGAACCGTATTTGTGCGGTTCCCTTTGTGAGTTTAAGAAAGAGGAAAAGCTATGAAATTAGGTTTTATAGGCGGCGGAAATATGGCAGGAGCAATAGCGCAGGGTGTAATTGCTTCAGGTGTGTTTGGTGCTTCTGATATTTGCGTTTGCGACATAAATAAAGAAATTTTAGCAAAGTATCAAAAAGATGTGAAAACATCTGTCAACAATAAAGATGCGCTTTTGTGTGATTACATAGTTTTAGCGGTAAAACCCTTTATTCTTTCTAAAGTTTTAGAAGAAATAAAAGGTGAAGATATCAAGGGAAAAGTCTTCATTTCAATAGTTGCAGGAATTTCTGTTGAAGAGATTAAAAGCGTTTTGGGAAGCCATGCCAAAGTTGTCCGCGTAATGCCCAATACACCTGCTCAGGTAGGTGAGGGGATGACAGTTATAGCAAAACCTGACAGCGCAGTGGAAGAAAAAGAACTCAAAACAGTGATAGAAATTTTTGGTGCTGTAGGTAAAACCGAAGTAATGGCAGAATCAATGATAAATGTAGTTACCGGCGTATCAGGAAGCAGCCCTGCTTATGTTTATATGATGATAGAAGCAATGGGGGATGCAGGTGTAACAGGCGGTATTCCCAGAGATACAGCATACAGATTAGCAGCACAGGCAGTATTGGGTTCAGCTAAAATGGTGCTCGATACAGGCAGACACCCTGCAGAATTAAAAGATATGGTTTGCTCGCCCAAAGGTACAACCATTGAAGCAGTAGCAGAACTTGAAAAGAGAGGTTTTCGTTCTGCAATTATTGAAGCTATCAAAAAATGTAATGAAAAAGCA
>JAZOSI010000069.1:0-15257 GCA_045657065.1 Congzhengia sp.
AGTATGGAATAAAGGGAACTATGATTTCTGCAGTTGATCTTTTAAAAGGAATCGGTGCAGGCACAAAGATGGAAGTAGTAGAAGTTGAAGGCGCTACAGGCAACATCGACACAAACTTCCCCGGCAAAGCCGAAGCCGCAATTAAAGCATTCGAAAACGGCACTGATTTTGTGTATATTCACATGGAAGCACCCGATGAATGTGGTCACCACGGCGATATAGGTGGAAAAATCCGTTCTGTCGAGTTAATAGACGAAGAAGTGGTTAAACCTGTTATAGACTACTTGAAATCAACCGGAGAGGATTTTAGAGTGTTAATTACGCCTGACCATCCCACGCCTATTGCACTTAAAACCCATGTAAGAGATGCAATACCCTTTGTAATCTACGACAGTAGAAACAAAAAAGGCTCTCGCCTTACATACACAGAAGAAAATGCAAAGTCAACGGGACTCTACATCGAACCTGGATTTAAGTTGATGGAAAAGTTTTTGGAAAAGTAAGACAATAAAAAGCAGCACAGACCGTATAAAGCAAAAACTACACATAAAAAACGAAGAGATTCGCTTACGCGAATCTCTCTTTTTAATACTTTATACTATGAACAAACTTCACCTCTCGGCGTACCTTTGTACGCCTTCGGGTAACCCTTCGGTTCAGTTTGTCCATTTTGCACTACTTTTTCTTGCCTTCGTCCGTGCTGTACAACAAAAAGACTACGGCTTAAGCCGTAGTCTTTTTGTTTGAGCTTTTAGAATCCCATTCCGCCGCCCATTCCGCCACCCATTGCAGGAGCGCTCGGCTCGGGTTCGGGTTTGTCAGCAACAAGGCTCTCTGTTGTAAGAACCATAGCAGCAACGCTGGCTGCATTCTGGAGTGCTGATCTTGTAACTTTGGCAGGGTCAACGATACCTGCTTTCATCATATCTACATATTCTTCTGATAAAGCGTTGAAGCCGATTTCTTCACTTGCTTCTCTTACTTTTTCCACGATAACAGAACCCTCGAGTCCTGCGTTCTTTGCGATCTGTTTTACGGGTTCGTCTAATGCTTTTAACACAATCTGAACACCTGTTTTTTCGTCGCCTGTGAGTTCTGCTAAGAGTTTCTGTACTGCTTTTGTAGCGTTGATGTATGTTGTACCACCACCGGGAACGATACCTTCTTCAACTGCAGCTTTTGTAGCAGCTAAAGCGTCTTCGATACGGAGCTTCATTTCTTTCATTTCTGTTTCTGTTGCAGCACCAACCTTGATAACTGCTACACCGCCGGCAAGTTTAGCAAGGCGTTCCTGAAGTTTTTCTTTATCAAATTCTGATGTTGTTTCTTCGATCTGTGATTTGATCTGTGCAACACGAGCCTTTATAGCTTCTGCATCACCTGCACCATCAACGATGATTGTGTTTTCTTTCTGGATTTTTACCTGACGAGCACGGCCAAGCTGTGATAACTGTGTTTCTTTGATATCAAGGCCGAGTTCTTCTGTGATAACTTCGCCGCCTGTTAAGGTTGCGATGTCTTTTAACATTTCTTTTCTTCTGTCGCCAAAACCGGGAGCTTTTACTGCAACGCAGGTAAATGTACCACGGAGTTTGTTCACTAATAATGTAGCGAGCGCTTCGCCTTCTACATCCTCAGCAATGATAACGAGCTTTTTGCCCTGGTTTACAATCTGTTCCAAAACAGGTAAGATATCCTGAATGTTTGAAATCTTTTTATCTGTGATCAAGATATAAGCATCATCTAAAACCGCTTCCATCTTGTCTGTATCTGTTACCATATAAGGTGAAATGTAACCGCGGTCAAACTGCATACCTTCTACAACTTCTGAATATGTTTCAGCTGTCTTTGATTCTTCAACAGTAATAACGCCATCGTTAGTAACTTTATCCATCGCGTCAGCAATGAGTTCACCGATGCGTTCATCTGCTGCAGAAATAGCCGCAACTCTTGCGATATCTTCCTTGCCTTTTACTTTCTGGCTTGAAGATACGATAAATGCTACCGCTTCATCAACTGCTTTTTTGATACCCTTTTTAACGATCATGGGGTTTGCACCTGCAGCGATATTTTTTAATCCTTCGTGGATTAAGGCCTGTGCTAAAAGTGTTGCCGTTGTTGTACCGTCACCTGCTACATCGTTTGTCTTTGTAGCAACTTCTTTTACAAGTTGTGCGCCCATATTTTCAAAAGCGTCTTCTAATTCAATTTCTTTTGCGATTGTTACACCGTCATTTGTGATTAAGGGTGCGCCGAATTTCTTTTCTAGAACTACATTTCTGCCTTTGGGGCCCATTGTAACCTTAACTGTATCTGCCAAGTGGTTTACACCACGCTCTAAAGCTTTTCTTGCTTCTTCGCCGTAAATAATATCCTTTGCCATCTAAATACCCTCCATTACTGAATTTTAGCTAAAACATCGCTCTGGCTTAAAATAGTATATTCTTCGCCATCTAATTTAACTTCTGTGCCTGCGTATTTGTTTGTGATAACATGATCACCTACACAAAGTTCCATTTTTACTTCTTTACCATCAACTAAACCACCAGGGCCTACTGCTACTACTTCTGCAACCTGGGGTTTTTCTTTTGCAGCACCTGTTAAGATGATACCGCTTTTTGTTGTTTCTTCTGCTTCAACCATTTTGATAACGACTCTGTCGCCTAAAGGTTTGATGTTCATAAAACTACCTCCTGATAATATGTAAATGTTTTTTTAAACTTAATAATTAGCACTCAAGACGCACGAGTGCTAAACTGTTATTATATTACCACAATGGATATACTATTGCAACACCTTTTTTATAAATTCATTGTTTTTTAACAATTTTTCTGTTATACTGTATTTAGATTTGTTTTATGGAGGTGTTTTTGTGAAAGTTGCAGTTATCGGCGGTGGTCCTGCAGGCATTATGGCAGCAGCAACAGCGGCGAGTTTCGGTGCCGATGCCCTTATTATAGAAAAGAATTCCTACCTGGGCAAAAAGATGGGCATAACGGGAAAAGGCCGTTGCAATATCACAAATGCCTCCGATATTCGTGACTTCATTCAGAATATTCCCGTAAATGGAAAATTTATCAACAGTGCATTTTACGCGTTTTCCAACGAAGATATGATAGAACTTCTTAGACGCTCGGGCGTAGAAACAAAAGTTGAACGAGGAAACAGAGTCTTTCCCGTGACAGACAAGGCAAAAACTGTGGTCGATGCTCTGAAAAAATACGCCAAAGATTCAGGCGCAAGGGCAATTTGCGATACTGTTACCGATATAAAGAAAACAGACGACGGATTTTTGTTAAAACTTGAAAATCGTGGCAAACTAAAAGCAGACAAGATAATCATCGCAACAGGTGGTGCATCATACCCCGTGACAGGTTCTACCGGTGACGGCTACCGTTTTGCGCGCGAGTTAGGGCATACCGTTGTGACTCCTACTCCATCACTCGTTCCCTTGACTACTAAAGGCGACATCGCACGAAAAATGATGGGATTGTCTTTAAAAAATATCGCAATCACTATAAAGGACGCGCAGGGCAAAAAGTGTTATTCTGATTTCGGCGAAATGCTTTTTACACATTTTGGCGTATCGGGTCCTGTGATACTTTCTGCAAGTTCGCATCTTAGGGATTTTCAAAATAAAAAATACACATTATCAATAGATTTTAAACCTGCTCTTGATGAAGAAGCGTTAGACAAGCGTTTGCTCCGTGATTTTTCAGGGGAGTTGAATCGTGATTTTGTAAATTCTTTGGATGAACTTCTCCCCAAGAAGGCAATTCCTGTGATTATAGAATTGTCAGGAATTCCCGAGCGCAAAAAGGTTCGTGATATTACAAGGGTTGAGCGTTTGGGATTAGTTTCTTTAATTAAAAATTTTACACTTGAAATAACAGGAACACGCCCGATAGCCGAAGCAATCATAACATCAGGCGGTGTTTCAGTAAAAGAAATAAACCCAAAAACTATGGAATCAAAAATCGTGCCAAGCCTTTATTTTGCAGGGGAAATTATAGATGTAGACGCATACACCGGTGGGTACAATTTACAGATTGCATATTCTACGGGTTATTTAGCAGGAGAGTCGGCCGGAAAGGAATGGTAGTATGATAACTGAAAATAAGGAAATCATCGAGCGTGCCGTTCTTTGCGGTGTGCATACGGGAACAGTTGATGTTCTCTCTGATACAACTGATGAGACGATAGCCGAGCTGGAACGCCTTGCAGATACTGCAGGGGCAGTAACAGTAGGCTATATGATACAGAATAAATCACAGATAGAAAAAGCCACATACATCGGCGAGGGAAAAATCGAAGAGTTAAAGGCAGCGTGCGAGGAACTCGACGCCAACCTTGTTATTTTCGACGATGAGCTTTCCCCTATTCAGATAAGAAATTTAGAAGATAAGTTAGGCATTCGAGTAATCGACAGAAGTATGCTTATTTTGGATATTTTTGCCCGCCACGCTGTAACAGGTGAGGGTAAAATTCAGGTAGAGTTGGCACAGCTTAAGTACCTTCTTCCCCGTCTTACCGGTATGGGTTCTAAAATGTCCCGACTTGGTGGTGGCGTAGGTACTCGTGGTCCCGGTGAAACAAAGCTTGAAACCGACAGACGACACATCCACAGAAGAATTACACATTTAAAAGAAGAGCTTGAAGAAGTAAAAAAACACAGAGAACTCCTGCGTTCAAGAAGAAAAAAAGAAAACCGCTATATGGTTGCCATTGTAGGTTATACAAACGCAGGAAAATCTACACTTTTAAATTATCTCACAGGGGCTGATGTTTTGGCGCAGGATAAACTCTTTGCTACACTCGACCCCACAATACGAGGACTGACTTTATCTGACAAGCGCGAGATAATGTTGGTTGACACAGTAGGTTTTATACGAAAACTCCCCCACCATCTGGTTGAAGCGTTCAAGTCAACATTGGAAGAAGCGGTTTATGCGGATTTACTTTTGATTGTGGCAGATGGTGCTGACACAGAAGTAGATATGCATTTGGAAATCGTGTCAAGGTTGCTTTCTGACATCGGCGCTGCCGATAAGCCTAAAATGGTGGTGTTCAATAAATCTGATCTTATTCCCGAAGACAAAAACCTGACTGTTTTATCAGGCGGTGCTCCTTTCGTGGAAATAAGCGCAAAAGAAGGTGTGGGCATCGATAAGCTCTTATATCAGCTTGAAGATTTAGTGCCTGGTAAAAAGCGTGAAATCACTCTTTTAATCCCTTATGCAAAGGGTCAGGTATTATCTGAAATTCACGACAATCAAACCGTTTTAGAAGAAGTTTATGAAGCAGAGGGAACACGCGTTCGCACTTTGCTCGATTCTATTTCATATTCAAAATACCGCGATTACGTCTTGGAGGACATCAATGAATAAAGGTATGGTTTATAAAACTGTATATAGCAAAGGCACGGCTGAAATCGTGGAAAAGAAATCACGCTTTATAGCGAATGTTGCACCTGTTTCCACAGAAGAAGAAGCAATCGCATTTGTAAACAGCGTAAAAGCAAAATACCGCGACGCCCGTCACAATGTATATGCCTATGTGGTGGCAGAAAACAACATCTCACGATTTACCGACGACGGCGAGCCGTCAGGTACTGCAGGAGCGCCTGTTTTAGATGTTATCCTAAAAGAGGGACTTACCGATGTTGCCATCGTAGTAACCCGATATTTTGGCGGAACATTACTCGGCACAGGAGGACTTGTAAGAGCATACGGAAAGTCTGCAAAAGACGGTGTGCTTGATGCTCAAATTTGCGAAAAAATCTACTGTCACGAGCTTCATTTATCAGTTCCCTATGATTTACTGGGAAAAATAAAATACATCATCGAAAACGGTGACTATATAGAAGGAAGTACCGAATATTCGGAAAATGTTTTAGTTACTGTTTTTGTAAAGTTTGATCTTCTCGGCAAATTCTTAAAAGATGTGCAGGATGCTACAAATGCTTCCGTTAGTCCACAAATTGTTGGAGAAATATATGTAGATAAAATAATAAGCGATAGCTAAATGCTATCGCTTATTATTTTATTGCAGACTGAATGAATTTAGATGCAGAATGGACAAACCGAACGCAAAGCGGTTACCCGAAGGCGTACAAAAGTACGCCGAGAGGTGAGGTTTGTTCATAATCAGAAGACATAAAAAAGAGAATCGCAAAATCGCGATTCTCTACATTATTACTTTATAAAATATCTTCTGATGGTCTGCGCTAAATTCAACAGTCTTATTTATGGTATAGTCTGCCATTTTCACTTTTGGGTTCATAACTTACATTTATACCGAGTTTCTTCAACACTTTTTCGTCTTCGGCCGATAAAATTACAGTAAAGTGAGCATCGCTTCCACGAAGGTTCGTCAGCTGTTCCTTTGCTTTTCTTGCCACATCGGAGTTGAGTGCTGATATAGTAAGAGCAATTAAAATTTCATCAATGTGAAGTCTGGGGTTTTTATTCTTTAAATACTCGGTCTTTAAGTTACAGATAGGCTCTAAAACATACGCCTGAATCAAATCTGTTTCTTTATCTATACCGCCGAGTCGTTTCAAAGCATTTAATATAAGTGCAGATGCTGCACCAAGTGTAGATGAGGTTTTTCCCGTTACGATTTCACCACTTGGTAACACAAGCGCACCTGCAGGAGCGCCTGTTTCGGCCTCTCTTTTGAGTGCTGCAGGAACTGCCGGTGAATATTCGGGAGTAATTCCTACCTGATTCATAAGAAGCTTTATTTTTTCTGTCTGTGTGCCGTTTCCTCTGCCTTTGTAAGCATCGGTAAGAGCTACATAAAATCTTCTCACAATTTCCCTTTTGGAAGCTTCACAACACACTTCATCGTCCAAAATACAATTTCCAACCATATTTACGCCCATATCAGTAGGTGATTTATATGGGGATGAACCTTGTATTTTTTCAAATATTGTATTTAAAACAGGGAAAATTTCCACATCTCTGTTGTAATTTACTGCCACTTCTCCATAAGCGTTATAGTGAAGCGGGTCAATCATATTTACATCATTAAGGTCTGCCGTTGCCGCCTCATATGCAAGGTTTACAGGATGGTTAAGCGGCAAATTCCACACAGGGAATGTTTCGAACTTGGCATAACCTGCTTTAATTCCCCTTTTGTAATCGTGGTATAACTGGCTTAAGCAAGTTGCCATTTTGCCGCTTCCGGGACCGGGTGCGGTGATTACAATCAAAGAATGAGTTGTTTCTATATATTCATTTTTTCCAAGTCCTTTTTCGCTCACAATATGAGGAATATCAGAGGGATAACCTTCGATAGTATAGTGGCGGTAGCATTTTATTCCACGCTTTTCCAAAAGCTTTAAAAACGCATTGGCTGATGGTTGTTCATTAAATCTTGTAAGAACAACGCTGCCTACATAAAGGTCCATTTCTCTGAATGTATCAATAAGTCTTAAAACATCGTTGTCGTATGTGATGCCAAGGTCTCCACGGGTTTTGCTTGACTGGATGTCTTCAGCATTGATTGTTATTACGATTTCGGCGTCGTCCTTTAACTGCTGAAGCATGCGGATTTTACTGTCAGGTTCAAAACCAGGCAGCACGCGTGAAGCATGAAAATCGTCAAAAAGCTTTCCACCGAATTCTAAATATAACTTTCCGCCGAACTGTGCAATACGTTTCTTTATCTGTTCCGATTGCATAGTAAGGTACTTTTGATTCGAAAAACCTATTTTATTCATATTGCACACATCCTTTCACAAAAATAAATAACAGAATAATTGTACCACAGTTTTTCTTAATTTAAAAGCATTATTTTAAAAAAATCGTGATTTTTTTACATTTTTGTGCTATTATATAGTTATAAATCATTATTTGGAGGATTATTTATGGTAAAACACGTTATTATCTGGGCATTAAAGGAAGAAGCAAAGAAAAACCCCACATTAAAGATGGAAATCAAGGAAAGATTAGAAGGCTTGCTTGGAAAAATCGAAGGCTTAACTGAAATGAAAATCATAACAGAAGGTCTCCCCTCATCATCAGGCGACCTTATGCTTGACTCTACTTTTGTAGATGCCGATGCATTAAAATACTATGCAGGACATCCCGAACACGTTGCCATTGCAGACGGTTGGGTTCGTCCTAATGTAGAAACACGAATGGCATTCGACTTTGAAGTTTAAAAAAGGGGCTGTAGCAAAATAAAATCATTTTGCTACAGCCTCTTTTAATGGTGATGGTGGCAATGTCCGTGATTGTGATGATGCTCTATATGACAATGCTCATCATGGCAATGTTCGTATGTCTTTTCAAGTTCTAATGTAGAATGTGTAATTCCGTGCTCTTTTAATTCTTCTTTTACTTTTTCTTTTATTACTCCCGAATCCTCATCCGTCACAATATGCATTGTGGCAAAGTTTGTATGTCCATCCATACTCCATATATGAATATGATGAACATCCTCTACTCCGTCGATTTTCTTTATGTGTTCTTTAATTTCAGGCATATCAATTCCGTTCGGTGTTTTTTCTAAAAATACATCAAGCACTTCTTTTAAATTCTTCACAGCGTGTATCAGGATAAATACCGCAACGCCAATTGACATTACAGGGTCAATGATAGAAATGTCTGTAAATCTCATAACGACAGCACCGATCAGTACTACAATCCAGCCCAAAACATCCTCTAACATATGAAGATTTACGGCTTTTTGATTCAAAGAGTCACCGTCTTTTGTAAAATATGCAGCAACTAAATTTACAACCGCGCCGAAAGCCGCAAAAACAATCATTCCGTCGTAATTTATAGCTACAGGGTTAAGTATTCTCTCAACTGCATTGAAAATTACTGTGACAGAAGAAACAAGCAAAACAAGGGTGATAATAACGCTACCTATTACAGAGAATCTGCCGTAGCCATAGGTATAGATTTCGTCGGGTTTCTTTTTGCTCTTTTTTTCTAAAATGTAAGATGCGCCAATACCCAAAGCATCCCCTAAATCGTGAATCGCATCAGAAACAATGGCAACACTTCCCGTAATCGCTCCACCTACAAATTCAAATACCGAAAAAAACATATTAAGCAAAAATGCAATTAAAATATTTTTATCACTTTTCATAGTGGTCTCCTTTTTTGTGTGTCTTTCACTTACTACATTGTATCACATATAATGTATTTACACAATCAAAAAAGATGCAGAATACTCTGCATCTTTTTTGATATAAAACGATTAACGTTTTGAGAACTGGGGTGCACGACGAGCGCCTTTTAAGCCGTACTTCTTTCTTTCCTTCATTCTGGGGTCACGTGTTAAGAAGCCTGCTTTTTTGAGTAAAGGTCTGTATGCTTCTTCGTCAGCTTCAAGTAATGCTCTTGAAATACCGTGACGGATAGCACCTGCCTGACCTGTAAAGCCGCCGCCTACAACATTAACAAATACATCGAATTTACCTTCTGTCTTTGTTAATACTAAAGGCTGATTAACGATGATTTTCAATGTTTCTAAACCGAAGTAATCATCTAATGATCTGCCGTTGATTTTTATTTCGCCCTTACCGGGGATAAGTCTTACTCTTGCGATAGATTTCTTTCTTCTTCCTGTACCGTAGAAAAAGTCTGCCATTTTTATGCTCCTCCTTATTTAATCTCTAAAGTCCATGCTTCAGGTTTCTGTGCTGCATTGTCATGTTCTGCGCCTGCGTATACTCTTAATCTTGTTAAAGATTTTGCGCCAACTGTGTTATGCGGGAGCATACCTTTGATAGCCTTTGTCATTGCGAATTCGGGTTTTTCAGCCATAAGCTTGCTGTATTTAACAGCTTTTAAGCCGCCTACCCAACCTGTGTGTCTGTAATAGAACTTCTGGTCAAGCTTTTTGCCAGTTAAAACTGCTTTAGCAGCATTGATTACGATAACGAATTCGCCGCAATCAACATGAGGTGTGTATTCGGGTCTATGCTTACCTCTTAAAATGTTAGCTGCTGCTGCTGCAACTCTACCTAAAGGCTTGCCTTCAGCATCTATAATGTACCATTTTCTTTCAACTTCCTGAGCTTTTGCCATAAATGTACTCATTATGCTTTCCTCCTAATTTTAAACAGAATTATCCTGTTATTTTTACAACGTAAACTATTATAAAACACTTTTAGGCCTGTGTCAAGTACTTTTTTTACAAAATTTAAAATACATTTTATAAACTCTTATTTTCTCGTTTTTTCTCCTAAATACTCTTGAATACTCCAACTCAATTTTAAAAAAATATTAAAAACATTAAAAACTCCCCTTTCGGGGAGCTTTTTTCCAATACTTTTTCTACTATTGAAATGATTTCTTTGTGTATATCTTCTATGGTGCGGACATTGAGACCTTCTGCACACACTACTCTCTTCCATCCGCATTTTTCGGCAACTTCCGTCGCATTATTATATGCGCCAACCAAATAGTCAGAATTCTTTTCGTGGATGTCTTTTTCGGCTTGTCCTGTGATTTTATTTGCACGGTTTTTCATTAAGAATTGTGCAGCCTCAGGGGGCATGTCTAAAAATACAACCGCGTCAGGCTCGGGAAGCCCGAGTTTTTTGTATTCGTAGTCCGAAAGCCATTGGATAAATTCTTTCTTGTCGCCTTTTATTTTCATTGCCTGGTGTACGATATTTGATGTGACATATCTGTCGCAGACAATTATTCCGCCGTCTTCATAAAATTTACCCCAGTCACGCTTATAGCTTGCGTATCTGTCAATAGCATAGAAAGATGACGCGGCATAAGCATTTACATCATCAGGATTTGGACCTAAATCACCTGCTAAGTATCTTTTCACAGGCAGGCAGAAATCGCTCTCGTAATCGGGAAACGACACTTTCATGACCTTTTTTCCCGCTGATTTTATGTATTCGTATAAGAGCTTTGTCTGGGTTTCTTTGCCGCTTGAGTCAACACCCTCAATTACAATAAGCTTTCCCATAATTAACCCTCCGCGAGATATTTTCTGCGCATATCTGCCGCTTTACCGCAGGTCATTTTGCCTTCGGGGCAAGCACCTGCCACACAGGAAGGACCTGCTTTTTTGAAGAGTGTGGGTGCAACTTCCTTAACGAGTCGCAACATTTCATCTGCTACATCGCGGATTTCCCACTGTGCTCTTGTGCAGCAACGGTGGTTGAAGAAGTTCATTAAGCTTCTTGCGTTCATTGTTACTACCATTTTTGTTTCACAAGCATTAGGAAGAACGAATCTTGCATCTTCGATTGCCATTTTTTCGGCAGCACGCTTTGCCTCTTTTTCATCTTTACCTGATGCAAGCAAATCGTTATAGTGCTTTTCAAATAAAACCTCTGCCAGTTCGTCGTATGCTTTCTGGTCAGCTTCCATTGTTTTTATGTAGAGTTCTTTTGCTTTTTCGTTGTTTGCAATTTCAGGGGGTGTTACAAATTCAAACATACCCTCTTTTACATATCTCTGGGATTTTACGCTGTAGCTTGCGATTCTGTGGCGTGTAAACTGTGCCAAAAGTGCACGGGAAACACCTTCTATACCAAATGTGAAAGTCACATGTTCAATAGGGCTCTGATGACCTAAACTCATTAACATATTTAAAAACTTTTCTGTTTTATCTTCGTCAAGTCCTTCTAAAATATTTTCCACTCCGCTTTCAGAGTAGCAAAGTTTAGCCGCTGCTGCGATTATTTTTTCAGGCTCTGGTGTGTGCATGAGTAACGTAACTTTCATTTTTTATCCCTCTAACTTTCTCGTTTTTTTATCTTCGTCAAGTTGTAGTTTTAATTCTTCTGTATTTATAAAGTTCTTAAAATCTCTTAAATAGTATAAAAATTCAACTCTGATTGTTTTATCGTAAAGGTTTCCGCTATAATCTAAAATATGGCTTTCGACCTTTACTTTGCCGTCGGTGTCAAAGCTTGTTGTTCCTACATTTGTTATGGCTTTGTGTGATTTTCCGTCAAAAATCACATTGGTGGCATATACACCACACTTGGGCAGTAAAAGTGCTTCATCAGGAAAAATATTTGCCGTGGGGTAACCGTAAGTTCTTCCTAAATGCTTGTCCCCTTTTACAATTCCGTCTATGGAATAGCAATAACCCAAAAGCTCGTTGGCCTTATCCACTGCACCTGATGCGAGTTTTTTTCGTATTTCTGTACTTGAAGAAACTCTACCATAAACTGTAACAGCATCGGCGACCATTACTGAAAATCCGTATTTTTCGCCCAGTTTTTGTAGGGTTTCAGCAGTACCGGAAGAGTTCCTGCCGAATTTTCCTGTTTTGCCTATTACGGCAACTTTTATGTTGAGTTTTTCTACTAAAATTTCTTTGACAAATTCTTCAGGGGAAAGATCACGAACATTTTTAAATTCATCAAAAAAGAGTGTATGGATTTTTTCATTTTCCATCAGTTCTTCTTTTCTTTGGTTGGTGCAGATAAGTTTCAATCCGCCGTGTATTGCATTTACAGGGTGTTCCGAAAAAGTATAGACAACTGACGGAATACCTAAATCGTGTGCTGCTTCTTTTAAGGTTTTTAGGACTTTTTGGTGGCCTTTATGAAGACCGTCAAAATTTCCGATAGCAACTGCAGTCCCACCGGCACTATTTACTTTTTTATAATCGCCGAAAAATATCTGCATAGCTTTCTCCTTAATAAAAACTTTTTTCCATTGTGAGTAACATCTGTCCGTCGCAATTCTTTACTTTCAAAAGACAAATGAGGACATCTTCTTCGTAAATTCTGAACATCTGCTCTTCGCAAAATTCACTTATTCCAAGTTGGTTGGGACGAAGACGGATACCGTTTTTGATTTTTGCGGCAAATTCATCGCTCACATTTATTGCAACGAAATCTCCTAAAACATCATCAGGTGCCATAAGTATTTCTTTAATTTTTCCTGACTTTACAATTTCTTCAATCTGCTCAAATGTATAGGAATTTTCTTTTTTGAAAATTCCGCTCATTGTACGCTCAAGTGCTGACATTGTAGCACCACAACCTAAAGCATCGCCAATATCACGGCACAAAGAACGAATATATGTACCCTTACTGCAGTGAACATCCATAGTAAAAGATGTACCGTCAAAATCGTATATGTCGATGGAATATATCGTGATTTTACGAGCTTTTCTTTCGATTTCTACACCTTGTCGGGCAAGTTTGTAGAGCTTTTGCCCATCAACTTTTATTGCCGAATACATAGGCGGTATCTGGTCTATCTCGCCTGTAAACTGTTTTGCAGTTTCAATTATATCATCAAGTGTGACATTTACTTTTCTTTCCTCTATGATTTCACCCGTTATGTCTTCTGTGTCGGTTTTGATACCGAGAGTAACACGAGCAGTATATTTTTTCTCGTCTGCCATAATGAGTTCTGAAAGTTTCGTAGCGTTTCCAACGAGAACAGGCAGAACGCCCGTCGCCATCGGATCAAGTGTACCTGTATGGCCTACTCTTTTCATATTAAGGCATCTTCTGACAAAAGAAACCACATTATGGGATGTCAGCCCTTGGGGCTTATATACATTAAGTATTCCTGTCAAATCTTTCACTACTTTTCTCTGTTTTTTACCATCAGTATTCCTATTACTGATTTGGCGTCCTGGATTTCTCCACGGTTAATCATTTCTACAAGGTCGTCTAATCTATATTTTTCACATTCTACAAACTCATCATCGTCAGGGTCTGTTTCGCCCTGTGTCAACCCGCTCGCAAAATATACTGCTATTTTTTCATCACAAAAACCGGGCGTCGCTAAAAACGAACCAAGGTATTCAAAATTTTGAGCGTGTAGGCCTGTTTCTTCGCGGAGTTCTCTTTTTCCTGCTTCTAATGTATCTTCGCCGTTTTTGTCGAGCTTACCTGCAGGGATTTCTAAAGTTGTTTCAAAAAAAGGATAACGGAACTGTCTTACCATATAAATATAGCCCTCATCATCCATAGCAACAACGCCTACACCACCCGGGTGTCTTACAACTTCACGGATAACTTCACTGCCGTCTTCTAAAATGGCAATGTCCCGCTCTAACTTGATTATTTTTCCATCGTATATAGTTTCCGTTGATTTTCTTTCTTCTTTAAGCTTCAATTTCCAATTCTCCGATTAATTCATCTAAAAGTTTTCTGTCTTTATCTGTCAGTTCTGCTTGATCTAACAGTTCGGGTCTTTTTATGTATGTTCTTTTTAAAGCCTCTTTTTTCTTCCATTTTTCAATGTTTAAATGGTGTCCCGAAAGCAACACTTCAGGCACTTGTCTTCCCATAAATTCAGGGGGCCTTGTGTATTGTGGGTATTCTAAAAGTCCTGAATAGATAGACTCATCTTCAAAGCTTTCGTTCTGAGGTAAAACCCCTTCAATCATTCTTGCGACGCTGTCTATAAGCACCGCTGCAGGCAGTTCTCCGCCTGTTAGGACATAGTCGCCGATTGAGATTTCTTCATCAACTATTTCTTCGATTATTCGTTCATCTACGCCCTCGTAGTGTCCGCATAATATCACAAGTCTGTCAAGCTTTGAAAGTTCGATTGCCTTTTCCTGAGTAAGAACTTTGCCCTGTGGTGACATATACACAGTGTGAGGTTTTTCGCCATTGGCAATGCTTTCATAGGCACGATAGATTGGTGGTGCCTGCATTACCATGCCAAACCCACCACCGTAAGGATAATCATCAACAGAGTTGTGCTTGTTATTGGCAAAATCTCTTATATTTATGCAGTTGATTTCTAAAATTCCGCTTTTTTGTGCCCTGCCGATGATGCTCTCGTCTAAAATTGCTCTCATCATATCAGGAAAAAGCGTCAAAATATCAAAACGCAATGTTATTCTCCTTCGTCGTCTAAAAGTCCTTCGGGGATTGTCACTTCGATTGTTTTTGCATTTAAATCCACATCTCCGATTACGCCGTCAATTACAGGCAGATAAATACATTTTCCGTCGGGTGTTTTTACCTCGTAGATATCGTTGGCGCCTGTATTGAAAACGTCTGTTAATGTGCCTAATTTTTCACTGTTTTCTAAAACAGCAAGACCGATTAAGTCCTTTATATAGTATCTGCCTTCAGGCAGGGGTGTTTTCTCTGTGTAAAGGGTTTTTCCTTTCATTTTTTCCGCATCGTTCATTGTAGAAAGTGCGCGAAATTTAATGATTAAGGTATTTTTATGTATTCTGGAATTAACCACCTCTAAGGCGTTTCCCGATTTATCATAGAAAACATCCAAATCAATCAAGTCTTCTATATCATCAGTCCAAGGATTTAACTTTACTTC